>JAEXJH010000507.1 GCA_023445955.1 Pseudomonadota bacterium | reverse complement strand
TTCGAGGGCTACGTGTTCAATGAGGTCGACGGCAGCAAGAACGAACGCGGCGAGCTGGTCGCGTTCGGCCAACGCACCCAGGCGGCCGCCTTCCCGATCGGCGTCGACGCCGCCGACTTCGCCCAGATCGTCACCGGCGAGAACGCCCGCAAGGTCTACGACCGGATGATGGCCCACAGCGTCTTCCGCAAGATGATCGTCGGCGTCGACCGCCTGGACTATTCCAAGGGTCTGGAGGAGCGGCTGATCGGCTTCGAGCGGTTCCTGCACGACCATCCGGACATGGTCCGCGACGTCATGCTGCTGCAGGTGGCCCCGATCTCGCGCGACGAGGTCGAGGCCTATCAGGACCTGCGTTCGCGGCTGGACGGCCTGATCGGCCGGATCAACGGCGCCTATGCCGAGATGGACTTCACGCCGATCCGCTACGTCAACCGCTCGTACCGCCGCGACGAGCTGGCCGGGATCTATCGCGCCGCCAAGGCCGCCCTGGTCACGCCGCTGCGCGACGGCATGAACCTGGTGGCCAAGGAATATGTCGCGGCCCAGGATCCGGACGATCCCGGCGTGCTGATCCTGTCGCGCTTCGCCGGCGCCGCGCGCCAGATGAAGGACGCGCTGATCATCAACCCCAACAGCCCGGAGGAGATCTCCGACGCGCTGGAGCGGGCCTTGTCGATGGAGTTGCCCGAGCGCAAGCGTCGCTGGGAGGCTCTGTTCGACAATGTCAACCGCGAGGACGTCACCGCCTGGCGCGACAACTTCGTCAACGCGCTACGGGCGCGGTCCGGGCCGGATGGCGAAAAGCCGGAGGCGTCGCCGACGGTGCGCTCGCTGGACGTGGCGGCCAAGGCCCTGAAGGCCGGGCCGGAAGCCAAGGCGATGCGCGCCTAGCTTAGGCGTCTCGCGCGTCGTTGGCTGTGTCGGGCGACGCTATCCGCAGCAGGTGATTGCGCCCCAGCGGCGTGATCTCCCAGCCCCCGCCGCCGTGACGCGCCAGACCCAACGCCGTCAGGGCCTGGGCGGCGGCGATGTTGATGAAGCCCGTCTCCAGGCCTGGCTGTCGCTCGGCCAGGCTTTGCAAAGCGCGAAGCTGGCTGGTCGGCAGCGCATTCATCTTGGCTTTGGTCATGTCGCTCCAGAGCGCGGCGAGGCGCGCCTGGTACGCTAGCACATCCCCCGCCAATCCGGCGGCCGATCTTGGAATTCTGAAAGTCTTTTTCGCCGAAAATGGAAATATCGAACCGATTTCGAGACGTATTTCACCGCCAATTATTTCATTTCGACCAATAAAAAACGCCCATCTCTCGCCGGAAATTAAATCAGCCGCACCGTGAGTTTTTGTGTTAATCGTTATGTATGCGAGAAATCACCAACCGAACTGTTTTGAACGTCATGCGTCACGAGGGTGGGTGGAGCGTCGAACAGAACGGCGATTATTTCGGCCAGTCTCCCGACAAGGAGGTGGCCAAGGCGGCCGCTCACCGGCGGGCGACCAGCCTGAATGAGGCCGGCCAGGCCTGCCAGGTCCGCGTCAGCGGCGAAACCGGCTTCTGGGCCCGGTCATGAGCAAGACCTCTCTCCCCAAGCCCCCACCCTCGCCCGCCGTGCTGTTTGGCGGACAGATCGAGACCGCGCTGGCGGGCGGCGTATCGGCCGCGACCATGACCCTGCGGCTGACCCTTAACGATGGTCGGCGGCTGCGGCGGGACAACGACATCCCCCTTGAGCAGATCAGCTACCAGGGCGGCCAGATGCACTTTCGCGGCGTTCGCGTGATCGAGGGCGGCGTGATCGTCAGCGTTCTGGACCAGCAGGCCGCGACCTAAGGCTCGCCCGCGGCGGAGAGCCTATTTCTCCGCCATCCCGTCGATCAGCTTCTTCAGCCTCTCCACCTCATCGGCCTTCAACGGCCGGTGCTGGGCGAAGTGACTGATCAGCGGGGCCAGCTGGCCTTCGAACAGGCGGTCCAGCAGGCCCTGGCTCTCGGAGTGCACATAGGCGCTGCGGTCGATCAGCGGGCGATAGCCATGCTTGCCGTCGGCGCGCTCGGACTTGATCGCTTTCTTCTTCAGGAGACGGTTGATCAGCGTCTTGACCGTGGCCTCGCCCCACTGCTGGGACGCGCCGACCTCGGCGACCAGGTCGTCGGCCGACATGGGCTGGCGACGCCACAGGGCTTCCATGACATGCGCTTCGGCGGCGGTGATGTGCATGACACTTACATCCGTAATTCACGGGGGACGCTATACCCGCTATTACGTGTGTCAAGCGCGGCGCTGGATCTCTTTCCTGACGCTCAGGCGGCCCGCGCCGCCGCGATCAGGCCCATCGGCGCATAGTCCTCCATCACCGGCGCCAGGCTGAGCTCGATTTCGCGCTCGCCGCCGTTCTTGACCAGCAGGGTGGCCAGGGTGACCGCCGGCTCGTTGGTCCGCATCACCGCCTCGATCCGCGCCGACAGGGCGTGACGCTCGGCCGGGCGGACGACGTCGGTCAGTCGATAGTCGATTAGCTCCTCGACCTTGAAGCCGGTCATGGCCGCGAACCGCTCGTCCAGCTCGGCGAAGGCCCCGCGCACATTCAGCCGCGCGGCCCCCAGGTCGTGCAGGTTGGAGGTCGCCGTGCGGAACGCCTCGGCCGCCTCGAAGCGTCGGCGCAGGTCGCGCTCCTCGCTGCGGTTGAGCATCAACAGCGCCACGCCGCCCGGATAGGGAAAGGCCCGCATGCTGCAGCGCCGCTCGCCGCCCGGCGCGGCGCTGGCCTCGAACTCGACGATCTCACCGGCTTTCAGCGCTCGCAGCACCTGCTCGCCGATCATCGCCTGGCAAGGCGCGGGAAAGAGCTCGGCGCACGACAGCCCCTCCAGTTGGGCGGCGCCCAGTCCCGCCAGCGCCTCGAACGGGTGGTTGACGACGGCGACCCTGAGATGGTCGTCGAAGGCCACGAACGCCTCGCTCATCGCTCCCAGCACGGCCGACAGCGCCGTTTCGGACCGTCCGCGCGACTCGCGTCCGGCTTCCTCGCCCGTCAGGCCGAAGAACAGCCCCGCCGAGACCACCGCCACCCGCGGCCGCCCGTGATGGGTGACGATGACCGGCGCCTCCAGGGCCCGATCCTGCCAATGTCCGAAATTGCGGCTGATCTCGCCGGCGGTGACGGAGAGAGGCTCGGAGTTCAGCGTCTTCATCCCAGTCTCCTGGGGCAGCCCCATGGCTGTCCGTAAAATACGCGAAAACCTCAGATCGCTCGCCTTAAGGCTGATCGATCTCCCCCACGGCAAGCGACGCTATAGTTGCACAACGCGCGCCACAACACTTCGTACGCGCTGATCCTCTGCGGCAGGGTGTCGCACTTATCGCGGGAAATCCGCGCACGGCTCTCCTTACCAATCTCAAGTCGTGTGATTGCACACTTCTCTCCTCAAGGGAGGAGACGTCACATGAGAGGACGCCCGAAAAACAAGACGCGCCGTGGGGCCGAAAGCGGTTCGGTGGCGGTCGAATTCGCCATCCTGGGCCCGGTGTTCATGGTCATGGTCATGGGGATCATGGTCTGGGGCCAGTACTTCTGGATGGCGCACGCCGTGCAGCAGCTGGCCAACGACTCGGCCCGCGCCGCGCTCGCCGGCATGGACGGCGCCGAACGCGAGAGCCTGGCCCGCGCCACCCTGACCACCGAGGTCGGCGACTACGCCAACCTGAAGGCCAGCGCCGCGACCATGGCCGTCGATGATCGCGGCGACCGCATGGTCGTCTCGGTCCGCTACGACACCACCGACGCCGGCTTTCGCGCCCTGACCGGCCTGGTCCCCGCCCCGCCCCCGACCGTGCTGCGCCAGGCCACCGTTCGGCTGGGAGGGTACTGAGATGCCCCGTAAGACTTTCATCGCGAACCAGGACGGCAGCATCGCCGTCGTCGGCTCTCTGAGCATGATGGCCATGGTCGGCTTCTGCGCGGCGGCGGTCGATGTGGGCTCGGTGTTCATGGAGACCCGCCGCCTGCAGGGCGCGGCCGACCTGGCCGCCATGGCCGCCGCCCGCGACCTGGACAACGCCCCGGCCGCCGCCGAAGCCACGGCCCGCGACAACGGCTGG
>JAEXJH010000506.1 GCA_023445955.1 Pseudomonadota bacterium | reverse complement strand
TTCCTGGAAGGCGTCGGTGCCGATCAGGTGCGTGGGGACCTGGCCGGTGATGACGACCATCGGGATCGAGTCCATCAGGGCGTCCATGATGCCGGTGATGGCGTTGGTCGCGCCGGGGCCCGAGGTGACCAGGACGACGCCCGGCTTGCCCGAGCTGCGCGCGTAGCCCTCGGCGGCGTGCGTCGCGCCCTGCTCGTGACGAACGAGAATGTGCTGCAGGCGCGGTTCGTGGAACAGCGCGTCATAGATCGGCAGGACCGCGCCGCCCGGATAGCCGAAAAGCACCTCGACGCCCTGGTCCACAAGGCCGCGAACCACGATCTCGGCGCCGGTCATGGCGCGGTCGATGGTGTCGGCGGGAGCCTGGCTCTCGATGGTCTGGTGAGCGGTCATGGGACGGGTCCGGTAGGGAAGGGGCGGAAAGCTGGACTGGTGGGAAGCGGAAAAGAAAAAAGGTCCCGAAGGACCTTTGCGCGCGCGACCGAGCTACGACGTGACTTCAAGGTCACCCCGCGAACGGCCGCTCCATAAGTACGATCATGGTTTTGCGCACGAGTCTTGCTCCAAAGCTACGAAAGGGGTGATGACATGCGCCAGATGGAGCGTCAAGGCGCTCTTTGCCGCAAGGTTGTGCCTTTCCTGGGTGGTGTGACCTTACCGGAGTTTCACGTGACAGGGGCAGGTTTTCCCTCGCACGGTCGCGCTCCTGGAATGAGGGGGCGCATCAGTGTTCGGACGGCGTGAATTTCTGGCCGGCGCGGCCGCCCTCGGCTTGGCCGAAAAGGCCGGCGCGAGCGTGCTTTCCGGCAGCGCGGCGGACCGTGTGGTCGAGGCCTTCCTCAAGATCCAGCCATTCCAGGGCGTGGTGCTGATCGGCAAGGCTGGCAAGCCGATCTATTCCCGCACGGTCGGGTTCGCCGACATCGAGGCCAAGAAGCCGGCCGCGCTGGATACGCCCTACGTCATTGCCTCGATCTCCAAGTGGCTGACCTCGATCGGGCTGCTGAGGCTGGCCGAAGCCGGCAAGCTCGATCTCGATGCGCCGATCACGCGCTACCTCACCGACTACCGAGCCGACACCGGCGCCAAGGTCACGCTGCGCCACCTGATGACCAACATCAGCGGCGTGCCGAACGGCTTTGCGACCTGGACCAAGGCCAATCCGGATCCGGACCTTTTCAAGAAGACCTTCACGACCGCTCAGGCGATGAAACTTTGGTGCTCCGGCGACTTGGCGTTCGAGCCGGGGACCAGGTTCGACTATGTCCTGACCAACTGGGTGATCGTCACCGCGATCATCGAGGCGGTGACCGGCAAGACCTATGCGGAGGCGATGACCGAACTGGTGATCGGCCCGCTGGGCCTGACGCGCACCACGCCCGCCGACCCGGCCGACATTGCGATCTCCTACCGCACGCTGGAGCCGCTGGCGCGGGGCGACAACCAGCGCTTTCCGTTCTTCGCGGCCAGCGGCGGCTATGTCGGCACGGCCGGTGATCTGTTGAAGGCCGCGCATGCCGTGTTCGACGGAAACTTCCTGCCGCCGGCCCGCAAGAAGGAGCTGCTGACCATCGGCTGGCCGGATCAGGAGTATGCCCTGGGCGGCCGGGTGAAGACCCTGTTCGCCGACGGCCTGCCGCGCGTCTTCGCCTGGGAGACGGGCAGGGCGGCCGGCTATCGCTCGGTGCTGGGCCACCGCTTCGACGACCAGACCACCATCGTGCTGCTGAACAATACCAGCATCACCCAGAAGGCCATGGACGAGTTCGCCTACAGCCTGTTCGGGACGGTCTAGGCTTCCAGGGTTTCAGCCAGGAAGGTCAGCGCCGCCGCGGCGAAGGCGTGCATGTTGGCGCCGCGCTCGGCGCTGCCGGTCTCCAGCGTCGTGCTGGCCGAAACCTCCTCGCCGACCACGGCGAAGCAGCAGTGGCCCGGTGCGTCGCCGTAGCGATTGCCGTCAGGCCCGGCCGCGCCGGTTTCCGACAGAGCCCAGTTGGCCTTCAGGTTCTTGCGGGCCACACGGGCCAGCATCACCGCGTAAGGTTCGCTGGCCGAGCGCAGGCCGTCCATGGCCTTCTGCGGGATGTCCATCAGGGTGAGGCGGGCGCGAGCGGTATAAACCACGGCGCCGCCGACATAGAACTTCGACGCGCCCGGCACGGCCAGCAGCGCCGCCGAGATCAGGCCGCCGGCCGAGGACTCGGCGATGGCGATCGTCTCGCCGCGCGCGGTCAGGCGTTCGGCGACGCGGGTGGCGAGGGCGTTGAGGTCGGACATCCGGCTTCCTTCGTACTGAGCCGCTTCTCCATAGGGGGAACCGGCGGGCGCGCAAACACGGCTATCGCCAAGATTGAGCGAACGTGCTCTGCATTGCCAAGCTCAACCGTGGAGATCCGCCTTGCTGCTGCAAGCCGCTACACCGCCCGCCGCGACCGCGCCTGCCGATCCCCCGGCTCTGCAGCGCCTGGCCCCGATCGCCCAGAAGGCCAAGCCGCTGACGTTCGCCAAGGGCGGCAAGACCGAGAACGCGGTGGTGCGCTACCAGATCTTCCTGCGCACGATCGCCAAGCCGGGCGCGGTTCCGGCGACGCCGGAGGGCGTGACGGTTTCGGCCATCCCCTGCGCCTGGACCGTCGAGTCCTACCTCCAGCGCGACCTCTGCTTCTATTCGATCACGGGACTGCTGGGCTGCGAGGAGGGGGCCACCAAGGCGCTGCAAGCCATCGATAAGGGCGAGGCCGACCTGCCGGTTGCCGCGACCTGCGAGGTCTTCGCCAAGCCGGTGCTGGCGGCGGAGGACCGGGTGATCGCCGCCATCGATCGCCTCAAGGACCAGATGTTCGACGAGGACTACCAGCTGGCCGTCAAGCCGCGGCTCGTGCGCAGCGGAGTCACCGTC
>JAEXJH010000505.1 GCA_023445955.1 Pseudomonadota bacterium | reverse complement strand
GGCCGGCCTCGCGCGGCGTGGCGGCGGCCTGGGCGGCCATCGGGGCCGGCAGGATGATGGCCTTGGCGTTGGGCGGCCTGAAGCGGGTCGCCGCGGTCGGGCTGAAGCCGGACAGGGCTTGCAGGCCCGCGGCCTCCCCGCCCTTGGCCTGGGCCTTGCCGACCGCCTCCTGGGCCTTGGGGCCGGCGGCTGACAGGGCCGCGGCGCGCAGGGCGCGGGCCGAGGCGCGGTTCTGATCCTCGACGAAGGCCTTGGCGACGGCGGGTCCGAGGTTCTGGCCGGTCAGGTCGACGATCGCCAGCCGCTCGGGCTTGGCCGTCTTCATCATCATCAGGGGCGCGCTGGCGCTGATGCCGATGACCAGCGGCAGGGCCACGATCGACAGCCAAAAGCCCACGGTGCGGACATAGGCCAGGTATTCCCGGCGGGCGATCTTCAGCAGGCGGCTCATGCCTGGTCTCCCGTCAGGACGATGAAGGCGTCGTGCAGGCTGGGTTCCTTGAGCTCGAACCGGCGTAGAGCGAGATCTCTGGCAAAGGCGGCCTTCAGGGCGTCCTGCCCCGTCCCTGCCTCCGGCAGGACGGCAACGTGACGCCAGCCACCGTCCGGCAGCGGCTCGGAGGTCACCGCGCCCAGGCCTGGCAGCGCCATGACCTGCTCAGCCGAGAGATCGCCCTCCAGCACCAGCGCCCGCGGCGCGGCGCAGCGGGCCGTGGAAACGTCGCCGTCGAACACCTTCCGCCCGCGCGCCATCAGCACGACCTTGTCGCACAGGCGCTCGGCGTGCTGCATCACGTGGGTGGAGAACAGGACCGTGGCCCCGCGCGCGGCGATCTCGCGGATCATCGCCTCCAGAGCCTGCTGGTTGACGGGGTCGAGGCCCGAGAACGGCTCGTCCAGCACCACCAACTCCGGCTCGTGCGCCAGGGCCGAGATCAGCTGGACCTTCTGGGCCATGCCCTTGGACAGGTCCTTGATCGGCTTCTTCATGGCGTAGCCCAGGCCCTGGGCCTCCAGCATCGCCTTGGCGCGCTTGCGGCCCTCGGCCTCCGGCACGCCCTTGAGCCCCGCGAAGAAGGCGATGGCGTCGATCGGGGTCATGCGCTTGTAGAGGCCGCGTTCCTCGGGAAGGAAGCCGATCCGCTCGTGGACCTTGGTGGCGTCGGCCGCGCCCAGCACCGTGATCCGCCCGGCCGTCGGCGGCAGCAGGCCCAGGATCATGCGAAGGGTCGAGGTCTTGCCCGCGCCGTTGGGACCCAGGAATCCGGTGATCCGGCCGGCGGGGACCTCGAAACTGACGTCCCGGACGGCGTGGAAGTCATCGTAGGTCTTGCTGACGCCCTCCAGGCTGACGGCGCTGACCATGGACCCCTCCCCCGAATCGATACCCCGAAAGTTGTATCAGCCCTTTTTGTAAGCGTCGGCCACGAAGGCCACGGCCCGAACGATGTGGTCGGCGAAGCGGCGCCCGATCAGCAGGGTGTGGGTGGCGGCCTCGACATGGTCCACCAGGCCGTGCTGCGAGCGACGGGCGGGCGCGGCCTGCATTTCCTTGCGATCCTCGCGGCCGGCGACCGGACCAGCGGTGACGACGGCGACCGGCCACTTGGGATCGAAGTTCGGCTGCAGGGCGGCCTGGTCGGAGGCCTGCTTCCACAGCACGACCTCCTCGGCGGCGACACGGTTGTGGGCGCCGTTGGCGAAGGCCCAGTTCTTCTCGGCCTTGGCGGCCGGCGGCAGGTCGATCTTGTCGCCCAGCCGCGTGTGGGCCAGCGGCTTGTAGAGGCCGATCGAGGCGCCCCGCGCCGCCCATTTGGAGGCCGTGGCGAAGGCGTTGATGAAGCCCTGCATCTGCGGGTTCTGGGCGGCCTCGGGCGTGGCGGCGTCGACCAGGACGATGCCGGCGACCTTGTCCGGATTGCGGCCGGCATATTCACGCAGGCGCAGGCCGGCCATCGAGTGGCCGACCAGGATGTAGGGACCGCTCTCGCCCGAGGCGGCGACCAGCTTCTCGAAATCGGTGACGATGGCGATGCCGTCGCGGGGGCTTGGCCCCTTCGGCGAATAGCCCATGCCGGCGCGGTCATAGGCGCACGAGCGCCAGCCGGCGGCGGTCAGGGCTTCTTGCGTCGCGCCCCAATCGGCGGCGAAGCCGAAGGCGCCGGCCTCCAGCCAGACCACGGGGCGGTCGCTCTTGGGGCCTTCGCAGACCAGCCGCAGCTTGCGCCCCGGCTCGATCTCGACCAGCTGGCCGCGCGGCTTGGGCGCCCCTGAGGCGCTCATCAGCCCGCCGACGGCGATATAGGACAAGAGCAGGAGCGCGAAGCCCGCGACGCCACGGCCGAGAAACTGGATCATGGCCTCAATGTAGTAGCGCTTTGTGACGCGTCGAGAACGCGATGGTCTCTGAGCTGACTTTTATCCGGCGATGCTCGGGACGGAGCCGCCGACCACCGGAATGGTGGCGCGCACGCGGCCGCCCTTCACGCGCGTGACGACGATGCCATTGGCCGTCTTGCCGCCCTTCACGACGCCCGGGGGCCATTTCGAGACGGTGGCGACACGAACCTTCTTCGACACCCGGCCAGCAGCCTTCAGCGGTAGGTCGTCGGCCGCCGCAAAGCTGCGACCCAGGAAGAAGCTGGGGTTCAGGGCCTTGTCGCCGTTGCGGATCTCGAAATGCAGGTGCGAGCCGGTCGAGCGGCCCGAATTGCCCACATAGGCCACGGTGTCGCCCCGGCGCAGATAGGCGCCGCGCTTCACGCCCTTCGCCGGACCGGCGAGGTGCGCGTACATCGTGGTCAGCCCGCCCTTGTGCATCACCTGGACATAGCGGCCGTAGGTCGGCGACAGGCCCGTGGCCTTGACCACGCCGTCGGCGGCGACCTTGACCGCCGCGCCGGCGGGAGCGGCGATGTCGACGCCCTGGTGCAGGCGGCCGTTCTCTTCCCACGGCAGCTGGCGCAGGCCGAACGGCGAATTGACCACCCGGCCGGGCAGCGGCGCGTCGAACTGATAGGCCGGCGGCGGCGGAGCGGTCTCCGTCTCTTCCTCGACGGCCGGCTGGATGGGAACGATGGCGGGGGTCGGGCTGGCGACCGGCGCCGTGTGCGAGACCCACTCGCCCAGCGCCACGGCGCCGTTCAGCGCCCCCGCCATGGCCGCCACGCCCAGCATGGTGAAGAAGGCGACGCGCACGTGCGGCGACTGAACAGCCAGGCTCTTGGGGGTCAAACCGCTTTCCTCTCGGACGTTCGGCCAAGGAGAGGACCGCGCCTCGCGCGACCAACTCTCATACCTGACCTTTCGGGATGGTGAATCGGCGGGGTGTATGAAGGTCGCATGGGGCGAAAACAGGGCGCAGCTTAACTATTCGTTAATCGTAAGGTCAAGCTACCGCCCCAAGGCGTCACGTAATCGACATAGATTACGGAAACTTCATTACATTAAACCCAGTACACTTTTTAAATTACACGTCATGACTGAGACGTAACGGGACTTCGCGAAGTCTCGGCAGTACACAGTATTCATCGGCGCAGGGAATAGCGCCCAGCCAGAGGGATACTTCAAATGCGCAAGTTCATCATGAGCCTGACTACCGTCGCCAGCCTGAGCCTCGCCGCCGTGCCGGTCCTGGGCCTGACCCAAGCCGCCAACGCCGCCGAGCGCGAGATCACCGCCACCGTCTCGTTCGGCGACCTGGACCTGTCGAGCCCGTCGCAAGCGGCGATCTTCAAGGCCCGCATCGACACCGCCGGCGAAACCCTGTGCCGCGCCAAGCAGCGCAGCAGCGAAGGCCTGGCCACGTCGCTGGGCGCCTGCGTGGCCGACGTCCACCGCGAAGTGAACAACCAACTGCCCAAGCACCAGCGCAAGGCCCTGGCCTTCGCCGCCCGCACCAGCGCGGTCGAGATGGCCGCTAAGTGATCTTCAGTAGCGCTTACCCAGAACCACCCCACACTCCCACACCCCGCGACAGAGGCTCCAGGTAACCCTGGGGCCTTTGTTTCGTTTGGATTGCGCAAAAAAATAAATATCGGATAGGTTGAATATTGAACGGAGCGCCGCATGCCGATCATTTCGACCTTCTTCGGCATCGTCATCCGGATCTATTTCAGCGACATCAAGACGTCCCAGGGCGAGATGGCCCTCCCTCTCCATGACGAGATCTTCTTCGCGCGGGTCTTTCTGGAAATGGGCGCCCCGGCTTGGCCCAACGGCTACGATGCCGACCCCAGCTACATTCGCGCGAAGCTCGAGATGGCTGGAGCGCTTCACACCGAAGGCCAGCCGGCCTGAAACGAAAAAGGCCCCAGCGTCACCGCCGGGGCCTTTCGTCGTTTCAGCGATCAAGTAAGGCCCTAGAGCCCCTTCACGATGCCCTCGACCATCTTCTTGGCGTCGGCGAACAGCATCATCGTGTTGTCCTTGAAGAACAGCTCGTTCTCCACCCCGGCATAGCCCGAGGACATGCCGCGCTTGACGAAGAGGACCGTGCGGGCCTTTTCGACGTCCAGGATCGGCATGCCGAAGATGGCGCTGGTCGGGTCGGTCTTGGCGGCCGGATTGGTGACGTCGTTGGCGCCGATCACGAAGGCCACGTCGGCCGTCGAGAACTCGCTGTTGATGTCCTCCAGCTCGAAGACCTCGTCATAGGGGACGTTGGCCTCGGCCAGCAGCACGTTCATGTGGCCCGGCATCCGGCCCGCGACGGGGTGGATGGCGTACTTCACCTCGACGCCCTCTTCCTTCAGCTTGTCGGCCATTTCGCGGAGAGCATGCTGGGCCTGGGAGACGGCCATGCCGTAGCCCGGGACGATGATTACCTTGCTGGCGTTCTTCATGATGAAGGCCGCGTCGTCGGCCGAGCCTTGCTTGACGGGACGGGTCTCGACCTTGCCGCCGGGGCCGGCGGCCGCGGCGTCGGCGCCGAAGCCGCCCAGGATCACCGAGACGAACGAGCGGTTCATGCCCTTGCACATGATGTAGGACAGGATCGCGCCCGACGAACCGACCAGGGCGCCGGTGATGATCAGGGTGGTGTTCTCGAGCGTGAAGCCCAGCGCCGCCGCCGCCCAGCCGGAATAGCTGTTCAGCATCGACACCACGACGGGCATGTCCGCGCCGCCGATCGGGATGATCAAAGTGACGCCGATCAGCAGGCTCAGGGCGAAGATGCCCCAGAAGGCCCAGATCGCCGAACCGCCGCTGACGACCAGCACCACGACCAGGGCGACGATGCCGGCGGCGATGGCGATGTTCAGCAGGTGGCGGGCCGGCAGCAGGATCGGCGCGCCGCCCATGTTGCCGTTCAGCTTGGCGAAGGCGATGACCGAACCGGTGAAGGTGATGGCGCCGATGGCCAGGCCCAGCGACAACTCGATCAGGCTGTTGAGGTGGATGGCCCCGTCCGCGCCCACGATGCCGTAGGCGGCGGGCGTGTAGATGGCGGCCACGGCCACCAGGCAGGCGGCCATGCCGACCAGGCTGTGGAAGGCGGCGACCAGCTG
>JAEXJH010000504.1 GCA_023445955.1 Pseudomonadota bacterium | reverse complement strand
CCCTGATCCCGCAGGCCAAGGCCGCCTGATCATGACGACCACGGCGCCCGTCTCGCCCGCTGAAGGCCGCCGTCGGGGCGGCTACGCCCTGTCCGGCGTCGCCCTGCGCGGCGTGGTCTGCGCCGTGCCTGGCGAGCCGGTGCCCAACGCGGTGATCGCCGAGACCCTGGGCGACCAGGCCGTCGCCGACGTGGTCAAGATGGTCGGGGTCGAGACCCGCCACTGGGCCGCCCCGGACCAGACCAGCGCCGACCTCTGCGCCGCGGCCGCCGAGCGGTTGCTGGAAAAGCTGCAGTGGGACGCCGATAGCGTCGACGCCCTGATCTTCGTCACCCAGACCCCGGACCATCCGCTGCCCGCCAGCGCCTGCCTGCTGCACGGGCGGCTTAAGCTGGCCACCGACTGCCAGGCCTTCGACGTCAATCTGGGCTGCTCGGGTTATGTCTACGGCCTGTGGCTTGCGTCGAGCCTGATCCAGAGCGGCTGCCAGCGCGTGCTGCTGCTGGCCGGCGAGACCAGCAGCCGTCTCGTCGATCCCAGCGATCGCGGCACGGCCGTGCTGTTCGGCGACGCCGGCTCGGCCTCGGCCCTGGAACACGACCCGGCCGCCCCGGCCATGCGCTTCCGCATGGGCACGGACGGCGCCGGCGCGGGCGCGCTGATGGTGCCGCAGGGCGGCTTCCGCCCCGTCGATCCCGACCGCGCCTTCACCCTGGATCCGACCCGCCTGCACATGGACGGCGGCGAGGTCTTCACCTTCACCCTGCGCGAAGTGCCCAAGCTGGTGGCCGCCACCCTGGCCGATGCGGGCGAGGCCGGCGAGGCCGTCGACGCCTACCTGCTGCACCAGGCCAACCGCTTCATGCTGCGCCACATCGGCAAGAAGATCGGCGCGACCGACACCGACCGCCTGCCGATCAATATCGACCGCTATGGCAACACCAGCTCGGCGACCATTCCGCTGCTGCTGGCCGACGACATGGCCCAGCGCCTGACCACCGGCTCGGCCAAGCTGATGCTGGTCGGCTTCGGCGTCGGCCTGTCATGGGGCTCGGTGCTGGCCGAGTTCGGGCCGCTGGCCTGCGCCGAAGTGATCCGCGCATGACCTTTTCGCCGACTGCGCTGGAAGGCCGGACCATCCTGGTCACCGGCGCCTCCTCAGGCCTGGGCCGCGCGACCGCCGCCCTGATCGCCCACTGCGGCGGCCGGGTGATCGCCACCGGTCGCGACGAGGCGCGCCTGGCCGCCACGATCGAAGCGCTCGCGGGCGAGGGCCATACCGCCTTCGCCGCCGAACTCAACGAAGCCGACGCGGTCGCCGATCGCATCAGCGCCGTCGCCATCGAGGCCGGCGGCCTGGACGGCATGTTCCACTCGGCGGGCAGCGAGCTGATCCTGCCGGCCCGCCTGACCAAGTCCAAGCAGATCGACGGCGTGTTCGGGGCTGCGTTGTACGGCGCCCTGGGCCTGGGCCGTGCGGCCGGCAAGGCCAATGTCATGAAGCCCGGCGCGTCGATCGTGCTGATGTCCTCGGCCTCGGCCCAGCGGGGTCGCGCTGGCATGATGGCCTATTCCGCCGCCAAGGCCGCGATCGAGGGCCTGACCCGCTCGCTGGCCTGCGAGCTGGCCCCCAAGGAAGTCCGCGTCAACGCCATCGCCGCCGGTGGGGTCGAGACCGAGATGCACGCCCGCCTGGCCCGGGGCCTGTCCGAGGCCGGCATGGACGCCTATGCCGCCCAGCACCTGTTGGGCTTCGGCGCGCCGGATGACGTGGCCCAGGCCGCCGTGTTCCTGCTGTCGCCCGCCGCCCGCTGGGTGACCGGCGCGGTGTGGGCCGTCGACGGCGGCTACCTGGCGAGCTGAGGAGACCGCTGATGACGGACTATGTGCTGGTCGGCGGCGGCGCCTTCGCCCGCGAGATCCACGACTGGTTCGCGCCGGGCCTGACGGGCGGCGACAGCTTCGTCGGCTATCTGGACGATGGCGACCAGCCGATGGCCGCCTTCGGTCGCGACCTGCCGCAGCTGGGCGACACCAAGGCCTATGCGCTCGCGCCGGGCCAGAAGCTGGTCATGGCCGTGGGCGACCCGAAGGGCAAGCAGGCTTTGGCCGGTCGCCTGGGCGGCCCGCAAGCCTTCGCCACGCTCATCCATCCCCGCGCCTGGGTCTCGGCTTCCGCCAAGCTGGGCCGCGGCGCCGTGGTCGGGCCGTTCACCGACGTCTCGGCCGACAGCAAGGCCGGCGACCTGCTGACCCTCAACGCCTATTCCAGCCTGGGCCACGACGTGGCCGTCGGCGACTTCGTCACGCTCAGCGGCTATGTCGACCTGACCGGCGGCGTCACCGTGGGCGACCGCAGCTTCTTCGGCTCGGGCTCGCGGGTGCTGCCGCGCCTGACCATCGGGTCCGACTGCATGGTCGGGGCCGGAGCGGTCGTGGTGCGCGGCTGCGAGGACGGGGTGACGCTCTACGCGGCGCCGGCGAGGCGGCTTTGAGCCCCCTCGACAACGCTCTGCTGAACGACTTCTGGCACCTCGTCGCCCCCCGGAGCGCA
>JAEXJH010000503.1 GCA_023445955.1 Pseudomonadota bacterium | reverse complement strand
CCGCCGGCCTGGCCGCTGCGCCGGGCGCCAAGCCGCTGCCCAAGGGCTTCCTGTGGGGAACGGCCATCTCCGGCCACCAGAGCGAGGGCAACAACGTCAATGCCGACACCTGGCTGCTCGAGAACCTGACGCCGACCGTCTACAAGGACCGCTCGGGCGACGCCTGTGACAGCTATCATCGCTACGCCGAGGACATCGCGCTGAACGCGGCGCTGGGCTTCAACACCTACCGCTTCGGCATCGAGTGGAGCCGGATTGAGCCCAGCGAGGGCCAGTTCTCCAACGCCGAGCTCGATCACTATGTCCGGGTGCTGGAGACCTGCCACGCGCGGGGCCAGACGCCGATCGTCACCTTCAACCACTTCTCGGCCCCGCTGTGGTTCTCGGCCCGCGGCGGGTGGGAGCGGCCGGACGCGGCGGACCTGTTCGCGCGGTACTGCCAGGTGGTGACGAAGAAGTTCGGCGCCCTGATGGGCCGCTGCACCACCTTCAACGAGGCCAATGTCCAGCTGCTGGTCCAGG
Organism: Pseudomonadota bacterium; assembly: GCA_023445955.1. GTDB lineage: Bacteria > Pseudomonadota > Alphaproteobacteria > Caulobacterales > Caulobacteraceae > Caulobacter. The sequence continues at coordinate 15,324 of JAEXJH010000503.1, read as the reverse complement.
TGATGGGCGCGATGGCGCCGCCCAATCCGATCCGGGCCAAGATGCTGGAGGCCGCGCGCAAGGCGACGGGCTCGCCTGCGTTCATGGCCATGGCCTATTCCAATCCCGAGATCAGCCAGCCGATCATGCTGGACGCCCATCGCAAGGGCTACGCGGCGATCAAGGCCGAACGCGGCGCGGTGCAGGTCGGGGTCAGCCTGACGACGCAGGAGGTGGCGGCCGTCGGCGAGAACTCGATCGCGCCCCAGATGGAGAAGGCGCTCTATGGCGGCTGGGTCGACGTGGCCCGCACCCACAGCGACTTCACCGGCGTGCAGACCTACACCCGGCTGCTCTATGACGACAAAGGCATCGTCCTGTGGCCCAAGGGCACGGAGATGACGGCGGCCGGCTACGAGTTCCGGCCCGAGGCGCTGGCGGCGACGATCCGCTGGGCGCACCACACGATCGGCAAGCCGATCTATGTCACCGAGAGCGGCATCGGCGCCGACGACGACGCGCGGCGGATCGTGTTCATCGACCGGGCGCTGGCCGGCGTGCGCCAGTGCCTCGATGAGGGGATCCCGGTGCACAGCTATCTCTACTGGTCGCTGCTGGACAATTTCGAGTGGACGTCCGGCTTCGACAAGCACTTCGGCCTGGTGGCGGTGGACCTGAAGACCTTCAAGCGCACGCCAAAGCCCAGCGCGTATCACCTGGGCCGGATCGCCAAGGGTAATCGGATCTAGGGGCGGGGATCTTCGCGGCGCAGGCTGCGCGCCTCGCCGGGGCGCAGGCCGAAGCGGGCGCGGAAGGCGCGGCTGAAATGGGCCTCGGACTGGAAGCCGTGGGCGTAGGCGATGTCGGCCAGCGAGGTCCACGGGCCGCCGGTTTGGGCGATGGCGTCGAAGGCGCGCTCCAGCCGGCGCTGCTGGATGTAGCCGGCGACGCCGTGCTGGCCATCGAAAAGCCGATAGAGCGTCCGGCGCGAGACGCCCAGATGAGCGCCGAGGGCGGCGGGGTTGAGGTCGCGGCTGTTCAGCTGGGCGTCGATGTAGCGTCGAGCGGCCATGAACAGGCGGCTCTCGCCTATGGCGGGATAGGGCGCCTCCCGGTCGATGCGGCCGCCGATCAGGCCGACCGCCAGGGCGCAGGCGGCCTCCCCGGCCGCCAGGGCCTCGGTGGGCGTCAGGTGGGGCGCGGCCTCGACCAGGCCTTGCAGAAGCCCGGCCAGCAAGTGGGCCATGGGGTGATCGCCGGCGAAGACCAGGCCGTGGACGTCGAGGCTCAGGTCCAGCCGATCGTGGGGCAGGCTCAGCTCGAGGGTCTCGGCCTCGGTCTCAACGACATCGAATGGCCGGGCGAGGTCGACCACCCGGATGACGCCGGGACCGCCTTGGGCCTCCCGGCCGTCATAGTCGCCCTGGAAGCGGCCCGACACCTGCAGGATCACGCGCGGCGCTGGCGTCTCGTGGCTCTGGACCAGGGCGCGGGACCGCACCAGCCGCCGCGCCGAGGTGCGGCGGCGGGCGATCAGCGCCGCGCCCAGCCGCCAGCCCTGCAACTGATCGTGGAAGTCGGCCGCCTCGGCGCCGGCCAGCGACCACGCGGTGCGCGGCGTCGGTGGTATATGGAGTCCAGGTGGTATCCGGCTGGCCATGCCGTCATGGTTGTCACTATTTCTAGCGTCAGCCAACGGCCGCTTGGCACGCTAGAACAAGTCGACTGGCACAACCAGTCAAAGACTCCGGCGGGGTATGCCCGCAAAACTAGCAATCCTGGGGCCGTTATCTCAGGCGTGTCGAACAGGACAGTCAGTCCGAGACACGGTGTTGGGTGGGAAGAAGCGCTGAAGGCCGTTGCACGACAGACAACAGAATACGGCTCGAACTCCGACCCGTATCCGGCGGCCCGCATGATCGGTGTTGTACGTAAGTTCGCGTAAGACGAGCGACTGCAGGATATTCCGCCACCCACGACGGCCCGACGTTTCGGGGAAGCGCCCGTGCGCCTTCCCCCTTTAGATCGTGGGGCTGACCAATGGCGCTTCTCTTCAGGAACGGCGGCAACGAGACGGACGGTGGGTCGCTGGAGCTGGACGGCGCTGCGGCCGTGACCTCGGCCGACGTGGGCGGCAAGACCTTCGTCTTCGTCGCCGGCGCGGACGACAACGGCGTCAGCGTGTTCGAGCTGGGCCGCGACGGCGGCCTGACCAACCGCGACAACGTCACCGACAGCGGCGCGCTGAACCTGGCGGGGGTGAGCGGCCTCACCGCGATCACCTCGGGCGGCTCGACCTATCTGGTCGCCGCGGGGCCGACCGACAACGGCCTCAGCGTGTTCCGGGTCGGCGCGACCGGCGTCCTGACCGCCGTGCACGACGTGGCCGACGACGCGACCCTGAAGCTGGCCGGCGTGTCGCGCCTGGCCTCGGCCACGGTGGGCGGAACGCCCTATGTGTTCGCCGCCGGGACCGTCGACGACGGGATCAGCGTCTTCCGCGTCGCGGCCAGTGGCGTGCTGACCTCGGTCTTCAATCTTGCCGACGGCGGCACGCTGGAGCTGGACGGGGTCAAGGGCCTGACCACGGCTGTGGTGGGCGCCAGCACCTACCTGTTCGCGGCGGGCGGCGTCGACAATGGCGTCAGTGTGCTGAGGATCGGCGCAGACGGCGCGCTGACCGAGGTCGGCTCGGGGACCGACGGCGGGGCCATGAACCTGGCCGGGGCCAGCGACGTGGCCACGGCGGTGGTCGGCGGGGTGACCTACCTGTTCGTGGCCGGGGCGGCCGACAACGGCGTCAGCGTCTTTTCGGTCAACAGTTCGACGGGCGCGCTGACCAATGTCGCCAACGTCTCCGACACCGCCAACCTGCGCCTGGCCGGGGCCGAGAGCCTGACGGTCAGCACCTTCGGCTCGGGGACCTATCTGACGGTGGGCGGGTCCGAGAGCGGCGTGTCGATGTTCAAGGTGGGCGGCGGCGGTTCGCTGACCTTCGTGGAGAACATCGACGACGCCGGCGCGCGCGAGCTGTCGGGCGTGACCCACGTGCACACCGCCACGGCCGGCGGGACCAGCTGGGTCATCGCCACCGGCGCGAGCGACGACGGCGTCTCGACCTTCGGCCTCAAGCCCAGCGGCCAGCTGTGGTACGCGACCGAGGGCGCCGACGGCGACGCCCGCATCACCCGCGTCAACAGCGACGGCTGGGGCCACACCGTCCTGTTCGACAACGGCGCTGCGGGGACCGGCGACGACAAGCTGTCGTCCAACTTCGTCGCCGATGTCGGCGTCGACACCGCCGCGGGCGTCTATTTCGTGTTCTCCAACGCCGGCTCCACCGGTCTGGACGGCAAGCTGAGCTATGGCCTGATCGGCAGTTCGGCCGCCCCGACCGTGGCCTTCAGCTACGGCAATGGCGTCGTCTCGAACGGCATGCAGGTCGATGCGATCAACCACAAGGTTTATGTCGGCTACCAGGACAACAACGGGGTCACCGACACCGGCACGGGCATCCGCGTCTACGGCTACAACACCACGACCGGCGCGCTGACCGACCAGGGCTTCCTGATCACCGCGGCCTCGGACGACCGGGCCAAGGAGAGTGGCGCCCACGTGCTGGATCCGCGCGATTTCGCGCTGGACCCGACCGCGGGCTCGGGCGGCTATCTGTTCTATACCGAGCTGCTGTCGGCGGCCGTCAAATCGGTGGGCCTGTTCCGGCTGGACCTGGGCAACCTGGGCCACACCACCCAGGTCGTCGCCCAGAGCCAGTTCCCCGACAGCGGCGCCAACGGCTTCATCTATGACGTCGAGGTCGATCAGACGACGGACCTCGTCTATTTCACGACCCAGTCGTTCTCGCCCTACGATACGGCCCAGCCGGGCAGCGCCAACTACAACGCCTCGCAAAACGCCATCTGGTACATCGCCGAGAACGCCTCGGCCGGCACGGCGACCAAGGTCACGCTGAGCGGCGCGGTCGGGACCTATTTCTACCCCGGCGACATGACGTTCGATCAGAACACCCGGCAGCTCTATGTCGAGTCCAAGGAGATCGGGAACGGCAGCGCCGACGACGTCATCTACGTCTTCCAGCTGGACACCGCCGGCACGTCCGCGAGCCTGATCAACACGCTCTATCCAGCGACCTTCACGGCCACCAGCGCCAACATCCAGGGGATGGTGTTCTCGCACCTGCCGGCGCTGAGCGTCAGCGGGACCAGCACGGCGGTGGCCGAGCAGGGCGCGGCGGTGACGCTGCTGACCGGCGCGCCGACCCTGACCGACACCGACGGCGGCTATCTGGTCGGGGCCAAGGTGCAGGTCACCGGCGGCAAGTTCGCCTCCAACGAGGCCAGCACCGACGGCGATCATCTGGGCTACAGCGCGTCCAAGGCCATCTCGGGCGTGGCGGGCTCGACCAACATCACGCTCAGCTGGGACGCGGCCAGCGAGACCCTGAGCCTGAGCGGCTACGACACGCTGGCCAACTACAAGGCCGTGCTGGCGCAGATCGTGTTCTGGAGCACGGGCGACAACCCGACCAACTACGGCCTCAACACCACCCGGACCCTGACCTGGTCGGTGGACGACGGCACGCCCGACATTCCGGCCGGAGGCGGCAACAGCGCCACGACCACCCTGACGCTCAGCGGCGCCAACGACGCGCCGGTCAACACGGTCTCGACCAGTTCGGGGAGCGAGGGCGCCAGCATCGCCGTCACCGGCCTGCAGGTCAGCGACGTCGACGCCAGCCCGATCCTGCAGAGCTTCTCGGTCACCCTGTCCGTGCCCGCGGGCGCGATCACCGTGCTGACCAATGTCGCGGGCGGCCTGACTTCGGGCCAGGTCACCGGCAACGGGTCGGGCGCGGTGTCGCTGACCGGGACGCTGAGCGCGATCAACGCCACCCTGGCGGCGACCAACGGCGTGAAGTTCGCCGCCGGCGCCAATGTCCATGGCGACTTCGCCCTGACCATGACAAGCAGCGACGGCGCCGCCAGCGACGTCGACGTCCACACCATCACCGTCCTCGACGTCAACAGCGCCCCCGTCGTGGGCGGCGATGGTACGGCGAGCCTGACGGCGACCAACGAGGACATCACGCCTTCGGGGCTGAGCCGCACCGTCCTCAGCCTGTTTGGCGGTCAGTTCGACGACAGCGCCGACCTGGCGCCGGGCGCCGGCGCGACCAGCACCTTCGCCGGCGTCGCGGTGGTGGCCAACGGCTCCAGCAACGCCACCGGCCAGTGGCAGTACTGGACCGGCCTTGACTGGGCCGACATCGGTACGGCCTCGACCGCCGCGGCGGTGGGGCTGAAAGCCACGGCCCCGCTGCGCTTCGCCCCCGCCGCCGACTTCAACGGCCCTGCGCCGACCCTGACCGTACGGCTGATCGACACCTCGTATGGCGCGCTCAGCAACGGCGCGACGATCAACACCGCGACCAACGGCGGGGCGACCGCGATCAGCACCGGCACGGTGGTGCTCAGCCACGAGGTCACCGACGTCAACGACGCCCCGGCCATCCTCAACGGCTCGGTGGTCAGCCTGACCTCGGTCGCCGAGGACGCCGGGCCCAGCACGGGCCAGACCATCGGCGCGCTGTTCGGCGGCCACTTCTCCGACGCCCAGGACGGAGGGGCCAGCATCCTGACCGGCGTGGCCGTGACCGCCAACGCCGCCACGACCGAGGGCGTCTATCAGTACCTGGACGGCGCGACCTGGAAGGACATGCCGGCGGTCTCGACGACCAACGCCTTCGTTCTCGATGTCAGCACCCAGGTGCGGTTCGTCCCGGCCGCCAACTATAACGGCGTCGCCCCGGCCCTGACGGTGTCGATGATGGAGGACGCGGGCGGGACGGCCACCACGGGGCAGGTGACCGACCTGACCTATGTCGGCGGGAGCACGCCGTACAGCGCCCTCATGACGCTGAGCATCGACGTCACGCCGACCAACGACGCTCCCACCTTCACCGGCTCGGCGACTTTGGCGGCTGTGGCCGAGGACGCGGCGAACCCCGCAGGCGCCACGGTCGGCAGCCTGTTCGGCGGGCTGTTCCACGACATCGACGGCGACAGCCTGGCCGGCGTGGCGGTGGTCGCCAACCCCGCCACGGCCGCGCAGGGCGCCTGGCAGTACTTCAACGGAACCGCCTGGGTGGGCCTTGGAGCCTACAGCGAGGCCAGCGCCCTGGTGCTGGCCGCCGGGACGAGCCTGCGTTTCGCGCCGGCCGCCAATTTCAACGGCGCGGCCCCGACCCTGAGCGCCCACCTGATCGACAATTCCGGCGGCGCGGTCACCGCCGGCGCGCTGGTCAGCGTCGCGGCGCACGGCGGCCAGACCCGTTTCAGCGACACCGCCGTCACCCTATCGACCAGCGTCACGGCGGTGAACGACGCGCCCGTCGTCCCGGCCACGGCCACGGCGGTGAACGCCATCGAGCAGACGCCGGCCATCCTGCTGGGCGGGCTGTCGGCGTCCGATGTCGAGCTGGACGCCCGCAACGGCGGCGCGGGCGACTATGCCGGCGCCGCGTTCACGGTCCAGCGCGCCTCGGCCAACGCCAGCGACCTCTTTGCCTTCGACACCGCCGGCGCAGGGTTCACGATCAGCGGCGGCGCCATCCAGGTCGGCGGTCACACCATCGCCACCTACACCGCGACCGGCGGCGTGCTGACGATCAGCTTCACCAGCAGCGGCGCGACGGCGACCACGGCGCTGGTCAACGGCGTTCTCAAGCACATCACCTACGCCCATAGCAGCGACGCGCCGCCGGCCTCGGTGTCGCTGAGCTATGCGCTGAGCGACGGCGGCGGCCAGGGAACCGGCGGCGCCCTGTCGTCCAGCGGGGCGGTGACGGTCAACATCACCGCGGTCAACGACCCGCACGGCGGCGGCGTCACCATCACCGGAACGACCACCGAGGACCAAACCCTCACGGCGGTCTCGACCCTGACCGACCCTGACGGCATGGGGACGCTCGGCTATCAGTGGCAGCGCGGAACCGGTTCGGCGTTTACCGACATCGGCGGCGCGACCGCCTCGTCCTACACCCTGGGCGACGCCGATGTCGGCCAGACCGTGCGCGTCAAGGTCAGCTTCACCGACGCTGGCGGCGCGCTGGAGAGCGAGACCAGCCCGGCCACCGCCACCATCGCCAATATCAACGACGCCCCGAGCGGCGCCGTCACGGCCGACGGGACGGCGACCGAGGACCAGACCCTGACGGCCAACACCTCGGCCCTGGCCGACGCCGACGGGCTGGGAACGCTGCACTACCAGTGGCAGCGCGGCACGGGTTCGACCTTCAGCAATATCAGCGGCGCGACGGCCTCGACCTACACCTTGGGCGATCCGGACGTGGGCAAGACCGTTAGGGTGGTGGTCAGCTACACCGACCAGCATGGCGCGGCCGAGACGGTGCAGGGTACGCCCACCGCCACCATCGCCGGGGTCAATGATCCGCACACCGGTGCGGTGACCATCAGCGGGACGACGACCGAGGACCAGGTCCTGACCGCCGTGACCTCGGGCCTGGCCGACCCCGACGGCCTGGGGCAGCTGCACTACGATTGGCAGCGCGACACGGGCGCGGGCTTTGTCAGCACCGGCGCGGCCGACCAGGCGACCTACGCCCTGAGCGACGCCGACGTCGGCCACACGATCCGGGTCGAGGTCAGCTACACCGATCAGCAGGGCTTCTCGGAGACCGAGACCAGCGCGGCGACCGGCGCGATCGCCAATGTCAACGACGCCCCAACCGGCGCGGTGACGGTCACGGGCGCGGCGACCGAAGACCAGGTGCTGACGGCTGACACCTCGGCGCTGGCCGACGCCGACGGCCTGGGGACCCTGAGCTACAAATGGCAGCGCGGGACGGGCTCGACCTTTACCGACATCGGCGGCGCGACCGCTTCGACCTACACCCTGAGCGACCCGGACGTCGGCAAAACGGTGCGCGTCGTGGTCAGCTACACCGACCTGCACGGCGCGGTCGAGACCGTGACCGGCGCGCCCACCGCCACCGTCACTGGGGTCAACGATCCGCACACCGGCGGGGTGACGATCAGCGGAACGACGACCGAGGATCAGGTCCTGACGGCCGTGACCTCGGCCCTGGCCGACGCCGATGGCCTGGGGACGCTGAGCTACAAGTGGCAGCGCGGAACGGGCTCGACCTTCGCCGACATCGGCGGGGCCACGGGCTCGACCTATACGCTGGGCGACGCCGATGTCGGCCAGACGGTGCGCGCGGTGGTCAGCTATACCGACCTGCAGGGCTTCGCCGAAACGGCGACCAGTCCCGCCACGGGCGCGATCGCCAACGTCAACGACGCGCCGACGGGCGCGGTGGTGATCAGCGGTTCGGCGGTCGAGAGCCAGACCCTGACGGCGTCCAACACCCTGGCCGACAATGACGGCCTGGGGACGATCACCTACCAGTGGAAGGCCAACGGGGCGACCATCGGGACCGGCGCGACCCTGGCCCTGACCTCGGCCTATGTCGGCCAGGCGATCACCGTCACGGCCAGCTATACCGACCTGCACGGCGCGGCCGAGAGCGTCGCCTCGTCCTCGGTCACCGTCGCCGCCGCGCCCGTCGTCGTGACCCCGCCGACCACAAATCCTCCGACGACGACGCCCCCCGTCGTGATCGACGGCGCGTCGGTGGAGGTGACCAAGACCACCAATGTTGACGGCTCGATCACCCAGACGACGACCATCGCGCCGGTCACCCCCGCCGCGTCCGGCCAGGCGGCCGACATCCCGCTGTTCAGCGAAAGCGGTCGGTCGCTGCTGTCGGTGTCCGCGCCGGTCGGCTTCAGCATGACCATCACCGGCAACGACCGGCCGGAGACGGCGACGGGCGCGACCGACGACCTGATGCGGGCGATCCGCGGCGTCGGCGGCGACAGCGGCCAGACCAGCGCCGCCAGCAGCTTCCTGACCGGTCTGGCCACCGAGTCGCGCGTGCTGGTGCAGTCGGTGACCCCGACCGTGGCCGCCAGCGCCGACAAGGCCATGCCGCTGACCTTCGAGGGCAGTCCGGCGGGCGACGGCGTCTTCACCGCCCTGGTGCTGAACGTCACCAAGCTGCCGTCCGGGACGATCATCAACCTCAACAACATCGACTTCGTCACCATCGTCGGCGCGGCCCGGCTGGGCGGCGGCGATGGCGCGCAGGTCGTGTTCGGCGACGACGCCGAGCAGTACATCGTGCTGGGCGCCGACGACGACATCCTGCACGGCGGCGGCGGCAACGACGTCATCGGGTCCAAGGGCGGCAACGACATGCTGTATGGCGACGCCGGCGACGACACGTTGTTCGGCGGCGAGGGCGACGACTACATGGACGGCGGCGCGGGCTACGACACCGTGCTGATGGGCGGCGCCCTGAAGGACTACGTCTTCATCCACACCGCCAAGGGCCTGCAGTCCCTCAGCGTCGAGGGCGTGGACACCATGGTCAATGTCGAGGCCCTGAAGATGGTCGACGGCGCGGTGGTCACCGACCTGAACAAGCTGGTCAACGGCACGACCTCGGTGGCGGTGATGACCTACCAGTTCTTCACCGGCAAGACGCCGACGGCCGCGGGGCTGGAGTACCTGCTGCACGCCCCCGACAGCGTCAATGCGAGCGACCTGAGCGACCCCTATTATCTGAAGTTCAACGTCGACAACCGCTACATCAACTTCGCGATCAACCTGGCCTCGCCCCAGGGCCAGGCTCATGCCTGGTTCGCGCAGACCTATGGTTCGCTGACCTTCGAGCAGACCCTGACCAAGGCCTACAAGGAGATCTTCGGGGTCACCCTGACCGCCGACAAGGTTCAGCACCTGCTTTACGATCCGGTCGGCCAGGACATGACCCGGCTGCACTATTTCGAGCTGTTCGCCGGCTCGCAGGACGGGGCCAAGGCCGGGATCATCGGCTGGCTGCTGGCCGCCGCCGTGCTGGAGAACACCGGCCGCTACGCCGCCGCCAACACCGCGTTCCTGAGCGACTTCGCCGATGGCGACGCCAAGCTGAACATCGACCTGGTGGCGGTCTATGGCGACGGCCACGCCTGGGGGACGTTCGCCTAGCGGGCACGAAAAAGGGCCGGCGTCGCCGCCGGCCCTTTCCCAATTTGATCCGTAGTCGGAACTACCAGATCTTCACGCGGTCCGCCGGGGCGACGTACAGCTTGTCGCCCGGCTTGATGTCGAAGGCCGAGTACCAGCCCGGCTGGTTCCGGACCGTGCCGTTGACGCGGTAGTAGGCCGGCGAGTGCGGGTCGCTGGCGATCTGCTGCTTCAGCGCATCGTCGCGCGACTTCTGGCGCCACACCTGGGCCCAGCCCAGATAGACGCGCTGGTCGCCGGTGAAGCCGTCCAGGACCGGCGAGGGCTTGCCCTGCAGCGACACGTGATAGGCGTCCAGGCCAAAGCCCAGGCCCGACAGGTCGCCGATGTTCTCGCCCATGGTCAGGTCGCCGTTGACGTGCATGCCCGGGAAGGGCTCGAACGCCGAGTACTGGGCGCCCAGCTTGTTCTTCTGCACTTCGAACTTGGCGGCGTCTTCCGCCGTCCACCAGTCGCGCAGCACGCCGTCGCCGTCGGACTTGCGGCCCTGGTCGTCGAAGCCGTGGCCGATCTCGTGGCCGATCACGCCGCCGATGCCGCCGTAGTTGACGGCCGGATCCGCGTCCGGATGGAAGAACGGCGCCTGCAGGATGGCGGCCGGGAACACGATCTCGTTGTTGACCGAGTTGTAGTAGGCGTTGACCGTCTGCGGGGTCATGCCCCACTCGGTCTTGTCGACCGGCTTGTTCAGGCGCTCGACGTCGTGGCGGTAGTCCCAGGCGCCGGTGCGCTGGGCGTTGCCGTAGGCGTCGCCTTCCTTGATCACCAGCTTGGAATAGTCACGCCAGGAGTCGGGATAGCCGATCTTGACGGTGAACTTGTTCAGCTTGTCCTGGGCCTTGGCCTTGGTCTCCGGACCCATCCAGTCCGACGCCTCGATACGGGTCTTCAGGACGGTGCGGATGTCGCCGACCAGCGAGACCATCTTGGCCTTCGACGACGGCGGGAAGTAGGCGGCGACATATTCCTTGCCGACCGCTTCGCCCAGCATGCCGTTGACGGCGGCGACGCCACGCTTCCAGCGCGGACGCTGCTCGGGCTGGCCCGACAGGGTCTTGTTGCGGAAGTCGAAGCTGGCGTCGACGAAGCGCTTGGACAGCATCGGGGCCGCGCCGTCGATCACCTTGAACGCCTGCCAGGCCTTCAGGGTCTCGATCGGGGTGTCGGCATAGATCTTGGCGTACTTCGGGAACGAGGTGTTGGTCGTCACGATGAAGCGGTCGACCTTGGGCAGCTCGGTGCCGACCAGGTACTTGTTCCAGTCGTAGCCCGGGGTCTGGGCCTGCAGCTCGGCCAGCGTCGCCGGGTTGTAGGTCTTGTCGCGGTTACGACGCTCGACGCGGCTCCACGAGGCTTCGGCTAGCTTGGTCTCGAACGCGACGATGGCCTTGGCGTTCTCGGCCGGCTTTTCCCAGCCGCCCAGGGTCAGCATCTTCTCGACATAGGCCAGATAGGCCGTCTTCTTGTCGGCGAACTTGGCGTCCAGGTAGTAGTCGCGGTCGGGCAGGCTGAGGCCGCCGGTCGAGGCGTAGACGGCGTAGGCGTTCGGGGCCTTGGCGTCGGTCGAGATGCCCAGGCCGATCAGCGCCGAGTAGGGCGTGGTCGAGCTCTTGCCCATCAGGGCGGTGAACTCGTCCTTGGTCTTGATCTTCTGCACGCCGGCCAGCCACGGCTTGATCGGGGCGGCGTCCAGCTTCTCGATGGCGGCCTCGTCCATGAACGAGCGGTAGGCGGCGCCGATCTTGGCCTTGTCGCCGGTCGCGGCCTTGTCGGCGGCGGCGGCTTCGATGATGGCCTTGGTGCGGGCTTCCGACAGTTCCGACAGCTTGTCGAAGTTGCCGTAGCGGGTGCGGTCCGACGGGATCGTCGTCTTGGCGTCCCAGGCGCCGTTGGCGTACTTGTAGAAGTCGTCGCCCGGCTTCACCGAGGTGTCCATGCCCGAGATGTCGAAGCCCCAGGTCCCGTACTTCGGCGACTCCAGCGACGTGACGTCGCCCGAAGCGGCGCCCTCCGCCAGCGCCGGCAGCAGCGACTGCACCGTGCAGGCGTCGTTGATGCAGGGGTGTTCTTCATGGGCCTGGGCCCCGAAGGCCGACAGAGACAGCGCAGCAATTGCCGCGGCGCCGAACCAAACTCGTTTCATGGAAGTCGCATCCGTTGGTGTGAGCTGGCGGGCAATCTGCACGGACGCGGAATTTTTGCTCCCTTAAAAAAAGTTCATGTAGCCCATTTTTTGACGGTTCAGTGTCGGTGCTCCGAAGCAGGCGGGGCCTGCCCGCCGGACGGCGGCGCCAGTTGCACGGCCAGGTCGACCTTCAACTTGCGACCGTTGTCGAAGACCAGGGTTACGGGAACTTTTTGCCCCACCTTCTGCTCGGCCTTCAGCGACAGGATCATGAAGTGGTAGCCGCCGGGGGCGAAGGCGATCTGGCCGCCGGCCGGGATCACCACGCCCTTGTCCAGCTCGCGCATGGTCATGACGCCATTGGCCATGGCCGACTGGTGGATCTCCACGGAGTCCGCCCCGGCGGCCTCCATGCGCTTGAGGGTCACCGGCGTCTTGCCGGCGTTGACGACGGTCATGAAGCCCACGCCGTTCATGCCGGCCTGGGCCGGACGGCTCCAAGGCTGGCGGACGGTGATCGTCCCCAGCTTGTAGTCGGCGGCCTGGGACGCGGTGGCGGCGGCCAGGATGGCGGTCAGGGCGATGGCGAACGGACGCGACATGTTTGGCGCTCCTAGTGGTGGTGGGCGGCGGGGGCCGCTTCGGCGGGGATCAGGGTGACGACGGGCGCCGGGCGGCTCAGCTTCTCGTCAGGCTTGGCGGGATCGGGGACGTCCGTCCACCGGCTCTCGCCCTTCTCGCAGGTCTGGACGACCGGGAAGACCAGGCGGTCGCCCGTCGCGGGCAGCTTCATCAGCACCGCGAAGTCGTCGAAGGCCTCGTCGGGCAGGCGGCCAGCATAGGTGATCGCCGTCGGCGCGGCCTTCGGATCGGCCGGACGCTCGAGGCTGTAGGTCCAGCCCGGCTTCACCTGCGGCCGGGCCGAGGCGACGCCGGCGGGGATCTCGATCCGGATCTTCAGGGTCGTATCGCCCGCCGCGCAGGCATGGCCGACGCGGAAGGCGATGGCGGTGTACGAGCCGGCCTTGGCGGTGTCCTGCACGGCCACGACGTGGGCGGCGGCGGGTGTCGCGGCCAGCAGGGCGAGGATGATCAGCGGGGTCTTCATCGTCATGCTCCTTCAGAAATTCACCGTGACGCCGCCGAACACCGAACGTCCATCGCCGGGCCAAAGCGTGGCGGTCGCGGCGGTCCAGGCGACGGCGGCCTGGGTGTTGGAGACATAGGCCTTGTCGGCCAGGTTCCGCGCATCGACGAACAGCGACACGGCGGGCGTGACCTTCCAGCCGGCGTTCAGGTTGACGATCGCATAGCCCGGCGCGGTCCTGGTGTTCTTGTAGTCGATCCACTGGTCGGTGGCCGACCACTCCAGCGACGGGGCCACGAACCAGCCGCGCGGGTCGTCATAGCGGACCTCCGAGCGGTAGAAGTTCTTCGGCACGATCGGCAGACGGTTGTCGCCGAACTGCGCGTCGCCCCGGAACCGGAAGTCCGACCAGGTCCAGGTCTGGCGGATGCGCCAGCGCGGGGCCACGGCCCAGTCCAGCGCCGCCTCGACCCCCTGGTGCAGGGTCTTGTCGGCGTTGAAGGTGGTGGCCGGGACCGACGAGGTCACCGCATATTGCAGCATCTCGCCCTTCAACTGCGCCCGATAGAGCGTCAGGTCGTAGGTGAACGGGCCGCGATGGCCGCGCGCGCCGACCTCGCCGGTCCAGGCCTTCTGGGCGCGGACGGGGGCGAAGCCGACATTGGTCGGGCTCATCGAGCTGAAGTTGGGCGGCTCGACCGAGCGGGTCAGGTTGGCGAAGACCTGGTTGCCGGTCTCGTCCTGCCACAAGAGGCCGACGCGCGGCGAGATCCAGTCATAGGTCTTGGAAGCGGTCAGGTTGAAGGTGCTGGCCACGGTCGGGACCTTGACGCTGACATAGTCGCGCTGGGCCTGGCCCCAGGTCGCGCCGGCCACCAAGGCCAGGCGGTCGGTGACGAATAGCCGCCCTTCGCCGAACACGTCGACGGCCTTGGCGTTCTGGTACGAGATCGACTGCAGCGCCCCCCGGGCGCCGCGGACATTGGTGTAGAAGTGCGAGTCTAGGTCGCCCTGGCGATACCAGGCGCCGAAGAAGGCGTCGGCCCGCTTGCCGGCGACCTGGCCGTCCCAGTCGAAGCGGCCGAAGGCGCCGTAGTTGCGGCTCTCCTGGTCGATGACCTGGAAGATCGGGTGGTCCAGATCCTTCCACACCGCATAGACCGCGCCCTGGAACACCAGCTGGTCGTTCAGCCGCCAGGTGGCGCGCAGCGAGCTTCGAAGGCCCCGTTGGTTGCGGCCCTGGTCGCTGGCGAGGTTGGTGGCCGCGCTCTGGTGCGGATCGGCCTGGAACTGGGCCAGGGTCAGGGATCCCGGGATCTCCTGGTTGACGTTCGAGCCGTTGACGATGAACCGCACCTCGCGGTCCTCACCAAAGCCGCGGCCGATGTTGAGGCTGCCGAACTGGATGTTCTGCTGGCTCTGCGAGCGCCAGCCCTGGCCGGTCTGGTTGGTGGCGGCGGCATAGACGTCCCAGTCGCCGCTCTGGCGGGCGATGGCGACCCGCTCGCGCAGCAGGCCGAACGACCCGCCGTCGATGCGGACCTGGTTGGCGAACCCCGCGTCCTTGCCCGTCGGCGTGACCATGTTGATCGCCCCGCCCAGCAGCGCGCCGCCGAAGCGCAGGGCGTTGCCGCCGCGATAGACCTCGGCGTAGCGGGTGTTCAGCGGGTCGGCGACCTGGCTGTCGCCATAGCCGTCGGCCTCGTTCAGCGGCACGCCGTCCTGGGCCAGCAGGAGGCCCCGGTTATGGCTGGCGTTGCCGATGCCCGAACCGCGGATCGAGATGCGCACGTCCCCGCCCCACTTGCGCTGGGCGTAGACGCCGGGGGCGTCGCGCAGCATGTCGTCCAGCGCCAGGGCCTGGCGGGCAAGGTAGCTCTCCTGCGAGATCACCGACACCGCGCCGGGCGTCTCCGACAGGCGCTTGCGGGCGTCGGCGACGACCTGGGGATCCTCGGGGTTGGGGCGGGCGGTGACGATGACCGACGAGACGTTGGTC
>JAEXJH010000502.1 GCA_023445955.1 Pseudomonadota bacterium | reverse complement strand
GCATGGGATCTCCCGCCACGAATAAGCTCGTGGCGGGAGCCTAGGGCCTTACTTGAACACGCCGCAAGCCGCGCGCGCGCCGGCGCCGCCGATCGGCTGGCTCTTGTGGTCGTCGGGGCTGGCGTGGACGACGATCGAGCTGCCGTCGGCGTCCAGCAGGGCCGGGCGGCCGCCGGCGCCCTTCAGCGACACCAGGGTCGAATAGGCTTCAGCCGTGGCCGAGCCGTCGGGGCCTGCGAAGACGTTCGGCAGGTCGCCGCTGTCATTGGCTTCCGGGTTCAGCAGGCCGTGGATGGTGGTGGCGGCCGTGTGGACGTGGGCGCCAGCCGACTTGAAGTCCGGCGCGCCGCAATCGCCCTTCTCGTGGAAGTGCACCGCATGCCAGCCCGGCGTCAGGCCCTTCAGTTCCAGCTTCAGCAGCACGCCATGCGGAGCTTCGGTCAGCGTCACCACACCAGCGTCCTTGCCGTCGCCGGTCTTGACCACGGCGGTCGCGGAGGTCTGGGCCAGGGCAGGAGAGGCGGCGATGGAGGCGGCGAGGGCGAACGTGGCGACAAGGGGGAGGCTACGCATGCGATATTCCTTCTAAATCAACCGGAGGCTGGGTTTTCCTGCGCCGGTGAAGGTGGCGCCGCCCGGATCGAAATGCTAACCATTTTCAACGGTTCCGTGTCCGATTCTGACGGCGAAAAATCCCCTTGAGCGACGATCAAAACACTCTCCCCCCCCATGCTCCGGGCGGGGACGTAGCGCCCATCAACATCGAGGACGAACTGCGTCGTTCGTATCTCGACTATGCGATGAGCGTGATTGTCAGCCGCGCCCTTCCGGACGCGCGTGATGGTCTGAAGCCGGTTCACCGCCGCGTGCTGTTCTCGATGCACGAGCAGGGCCAGACGCCGGAGCGTCCTTACGTCAAGTCGGCCCGCGTGGTCGGTGACGTCATGGGTAAGTATCACCCGCACGGCGACGCCTCGATCTACTTCACCCTGGTCCGCATGACCCAGTCGTTCTCGATGGGTCTGGTGCTGATCGACGGCCAGGGCAACTTCGGCTCGGTCGACGGCGATATGCCGGCCGCCATGCGCTACACCGAATGCCGCATGGCCCCGCCGGCCATGTCGCTGCTGGCCGACCTCGACAAGGACACGGTCGACTTCGCCGACAACTACGACGGCAAGGAGCAGGAACCGACCGTCCTGCCGGCGCGGATTCCGAACCTGCTGGTCAACGGCGCGGGCGGCATCGCCGTCGGCATGGCCACCAACATCCCGCCGCACAACCTGGGCGAAATCATCGACGCCTGCCTGCTGCTGATCGACGAGCCGGACGTCACCACCGACCAACTGCTGGATCTGGTGCCCGGTCCCGACTTCCCGACCGGAGGCGAGATCATCGGCCGCGCGGGCCCGCGCCAGGCGCTGCTGACGGGCCGTGGCTCGGTCGTCATGCGCGGCGTGGCCAGCGTGGAAGAGCTGCGCGCCGGCCGCGAAGCCATCATCATCACCGAGATCCCGTATCAGGTGAACAAGGCCAACCTGGTCGAGTACATCGCCGAGCTGGTCCGCGATAAGCGGATCGAGGGCGTCGCCGACATCCGCGATGAGTCCAACCGCGACGGCATGCGCATCGTGGTCGAGCTGAAGCGCGACGCCTCAGGCGAGGTGATCCTGAACCAGCTCTACCGCTTCACGGCGCTGCAGAGCTCGTTCGGCGTCAACATGCTGGCCCTGAACCGCGGCCGCCCCGAGCAGATGGGCCTGCACAAGCTGCTGCAGCTGTTCGTCGAGTTCCGTGAGGAAGTCGTCGTCCGCCGGACCAAGTTCGAGCTGGGCAAGGCCCGCGATCGCGGCCACGTGCTGGTCGGTCTGACTATCGCTGTCGCCAATATCGACGAGTTCATCCACATCATCCGCTCGTCCAAGGATCCGACCGAGGCCCGCGAGCGCCTTGTGGCCAAGGCCTGGCCGGCCGGCGACATGCTGCCGCTGGTCGAGCTGATCGCCGACCCGCGCACCGTGCAGGAAGACGGCGGCCTGATCCGCCTGACCGACGAGCAGGCCCGCGCCATCCTGGCCCTGACCCTGTCGCGCCTGACGGGCCTGGGCCGTGACGAGATCGGCAACGAAGCCGCCGCCCTGGCTGACGCCATCCGCGGCTATCTGGACCTGCTGTCGGACCGCGCCAACATCATGGCGGTGGTCCGCGAGGAACTGGTCGAGGTCCGCGAGAAGTTCGCCATCCCGCGCCGCAGCCAGCTGGTCGACGGCGACGCCGACATGGAAGACGAAGACCTGATCGTCCGCGAGGACATGGTCATCACCGTCACCATGGGCGGCTATGTGAAGCGTACGCCTCTGGCCGCCTACCGCACCCAGCATCGGGGCGGCAAGGGCAAGTCGGGCATGGCGACCAAGACCGAGGACGCCGTCACCCGCGTGTTCTCGGCCTCGACCCACGCGCCGCTGCTGTTCTTCACCTCGGGCGGCAAGGTCTACAAGCTGAAGGTCTGGCGCCTGCCGCAAGGCGCCGCCAACTCGCGCGGCAAGGCTTTTGTGAACCTGCTGCCGATCGAGCCGGGCGAGACCATCACCTCCATCCTGACCCTGCCCGAGGACGAAGCCACCTGGGGCGGCCTGGACGTGATGTTCGCCACCCGCTCGGGCAGCGTGCGTCGCAACAAGCTCAGCGACTTCGTGGATGTGCGCCGCAACGGCAAGATCGCCATGAAGCTGGACGAAGGCGACGGCATCGTCGGCGTGGCTGTCTGCAACGCCGACCAGGACGTGTTGCTGACCACGGCGGCCGGCCGCTGCATCCGCTTCTCGGTCGACGAGGTGCGCGTGTTCGCCAGCCGTGATTCCACCGGCGTGCGCGGCGTGAAGCTGGCTGGCGAGGACACCGTCATCTCGATGGCCGTGCTGCGCAGCGTCGACGCCACCCCGGCCGAACGCGCCGCCTACCTCAAGCACCAGCGCGCCATGCTGCGCGCCGCCGACGGCGAAGAAGGCGAAGACGTCGCGACGCCGGCCGAAGAGGGCGAAGACGATGTCGGGGAAGCCTCCCTGACGCCGGAACGTATCGCCGAGCTGGGCGCGGCCGAGGAAATCCTGCTGACGGTGTCGTCGGAAGGCTTCGGCAAGCGCACCAGCGCCTACGACTTCCGCCGCACGGGCCGGGGCGGCCAGGGTCTTGCCGCGCAAGACCTCAGCAAGCGCGGCGGCCGCCTGGTGGGCTCGTTCCCGATCGACGAAAGCGACCAGATCCTGCTGGTGACGGACGCTGGTCAACTCATCCGGGTGCCCGTGTCGCAAATTCGTGTTGCGGCGCGGAATACTCAGGGCGTAACCATCTTCCGCACCGCGCAGGACGAGCATGTCGTCAGCGTCGAGCGTCTCGCCGATTCCGGCGGGGACGATAACCAGGGCGAGGACAGCGGGGCGGAAGAGACCCCGTAATCCTCAAGTCTGCAGAGCAGGGGGTTGCATGCGGGTTGGGCTTTATCCCGGGACCTTTGATCCGGTCACCAACGGTCACCTCGATATCATCGGTCGGGCCGTGAAGCTGGTCGACAAGCTGGTGATCGGGGTGGCGGTGAACATCGGCAA
>JAEXJH010000501.1 GCA_023445955.1 Pseudomonadota bacterium | reverse complement strand
CACGCTCCGCGCACGCGGAGGCGCGCCCGGCAACAACCCGAGCCGACCGCTGGGGTTCCGACGAGAGCTCGGGTTTGCAAGGCGAAGCTGTGAACAACCACCGCTCCAGCGGGTTTTGCTAGCGGCGCCACAGGGCGCCCGGAGGAACCCTCATGTTGACCAAGATGCTCGCCGCGACGGCGGCGATGTCGATGCTGGCGTTCGGAGGCTCGGCGCTGGCCGCCCAGGCCAAGTCGTCGGCCCAGCTCGGCCCCAAGCAACCGATCCCCTATTCGCAACTCAACGCCTATACCAAGGCCTCGCCCAAGGTCCGGGCCAGCAAGGATTGGTGGGCCGGCTCGGCCGAGACCGGGATGTCGACCGACACCTCGGCCACGACCACCGCCGTGCCGTCTGCCGGCGCGGATACGGCCGTGAACCCGGCCCCGTCGGCCGCTCCGGCCAGCCTGCCGGTCACCCCGCCGACCAATGCGCCGATGACCGAGGACAAGATGACCCAGCCCGGCGCCCCGGCCGCGCCGCCGATGACCCCGCCGATGGATCCGAAGTAGCACTTCAGCCGGGGCGGTTCGCGCCGCCCCGGTGCTCACCCGCCGAAGATGAAGTCGGTTTTGTAGTAGCCGTAGACGGGATCGAGGATGTTGACGCCAAACGGCGCTGAATTGTCGGTAAGGTTCATCAGCCAGGCTTCGTTGGACTTGGCCATGACGCCGACGTTCTCGGTGGCGGCCGCCGCCAGCAGGAAGCCGACCATCGCGGCCTTGGTCCCGATCCCGGTCGCGCCATCGCCGCCGTAGTAGGCCAGGTAGTCTACGCGGGTGTCGATGAGCTGATGCACCTTAGCGTCCGTCGGGGTCCCGCCGAAGATCGCCGCGTAGGCCTTCTTGGTGGCGTCGAATAGCGACAGCGAGCCATAGGCCGCGGTGAAGTTCTTATTGGCTTCGCCGTTCTTGCCCAGATTCACCGCAAAGTTGATGTAGCGGTTGATCGTGTCGAACTGGGCATAATAGGCGCTGTTCAGGTTGTTCGGATTACCGCCGGTGGGCTTGATCAGGTAGTCGATACCGTATTCGCTAGGAATTTTGCCGGTAAAGAACTGATAGCTCAGCGTCGCCACCGAGGTGGTCGAGGCGGCCATCTTGAAGACCTGGGCGATCATTTGGTCGGCATTGATCGCCCCGCTGGTCCACTGGCCCAGCAGCGTCCGTTGTTCGGCTGTGAGCTCCGCGCCGTTGCGCAGCAGATAAATCAGCTCGGCCCGCAAGGCGCCTTCCGAGGCGTTGGGGCCGAAGACGATATGCTCGATCGAGGTCAGCGTGTCCTTGCCGTCGAAATTGGCGGAGTAGCTGGGTCGCAGGTCTTCAACCGTCGTGATCCCGCCGCTCTGGGTCACCTTGTAGTTCCAGGAGAAGGACGCGTAGCGCGCCGTGTCGTCGCCGGCGCCGCCGTCGATCGTGTCGTCGCCTTTTCCGCCCCAGAAGATGTTGTCCTGGGCGTCGCCCTTCAGGATGTCGTTGTAGACGGACCCTTCGATCCCCTCGATGCTGATCAGCTGATCGCCGCCCGGGCCGAGCTTGGTGGACAGGTCCACGGTCACGGCGACATAGGAGCCAGCATAGGAGACGATGTCGATCCCCGCCCCGCCGTCCACGATGTCCTTGCTGAAGCTTTCGTAGAGGGTGTCGCTGCCGTCGCCGGCGTCGAGGATGTCGTCGCCGTCGCCGCCGAGCAGGACGTCCTGGCCGCCGCCGCCGGCCAGGTAGTCGTTGCCGGCCCCGCCTTCCAGACGATTGGCGTCGCGCGTGCCGCTGATCATATCGTTGTAGGCGCCGCCGATGACGTTATCGATGTCCGACAGGACGTCGGCGAAGCCCGTCGGATTGTGGCGACCATAGCTTTGGTCCAGCCGCACCTCGACACCCATGGTCGCCTTGGAATAGTCGACCGTATCGCTGCCCTGGCCGCCGTACAGGTGGTCATAGCCCAGGCTGCCGATGAAGGTGTCGTCGCCCGCGCCGCCCCAGAGCGTGTCGTCGCCCGCGCCACCGTCGATCGTATCGTTGCCGCCATAGGCATAGATCGTGTCGGCGCCGTCACCGCCGACGATGTGCTCACTCTTGTCCGAGCCCTCGAGGGGCACGATGGTCTGCAGGTTGATCGTGCTGACGACGTTATCGTCCATCACGACCAGGAACTTGCCGTCCGGCGTCACAGTCAAGCGGTCGCCATAGGCCTTGCCGTACCAGCCGGAGCTCACCGAGCTGTTGAAGCCGATCGGAAGCACGCGCTCGATCGACCAGTCCGTGGTCGACATCTGCAGCACGCGGCCATCCCGCGCGTTCAGCATGTAGGCGTGCTTGCCATCCGGACTGAACGCCCAGCCGTCCGGGTTGAAGGCCTCGGGCTGGACGGCGTAGAGGCCGACCCTGGTCTTCAGCCCGTCCTTATAGAGGTCGGAGCCTATCAGCAGCATGCTGCCGTCGGCCGAGACCGCGTAGCCCGCGCCATATCCGGTCTGGCCGGACGTGTTGTCCATGGCCAGCTTCAGGCCGTCGCGCGCTGTATAGGTGTAGATCCGGTAGCCGCTGTCGCTGATCACCACCGTGCCGTCGGCCGTTGTGACCAGGGAGCTGCCGGCGAACGAGGTCGGCGGGTTCTGCGGCCCGCGGACGAAGGCCCCCGTCGTCGGGTTCAGCACCGTCAGCGGGACCCAGCTTGCATAGAGGCTGCCCGACAGCAGAATCGTGCCGTCGGACAGGTAGTTGGCGTCGCTGAACGCGCTGTCGCCGCCGTAAAGGTCGGTGGCGTAGTCCCGCACCGCGCCGGTCGTCATGTCCAGCACGTGGACCGTGACGGTGACGTGGTAGTCCTGGCCCGTGCCGACCGCGGGCGGGACCGTCTGCTCGGTGGCGACCAGGTAACGGCCGTCGGCCGAGACATCCATGCCGCCAAGCTTGGTCCCCACCTTCCAGCGACTGACGATCTCGCCTGTTACCAGGTCGAAGGCCGTCACGTAGCCTTCGGCGTTGGCCACAAGGATCGTCTTGTTGTCGCCGCTGAGGACGGCGTCGGTCAGGTTGCCGGTGACGATCGTCTGCAGGGCGCCGGCGGGCTGGGGATTACTCAAAGCGACCTCTTTACTGGGAAACTGGGCGGAGGCGGCCTAGCCGCCGAAGACGAAGTCGTTGTAGTAACCGTTGGCCGGATCGAGGATGTTGACCGCGAACGGCGCTGCGCCGTCGGCCAGATCGGTCAGCCAGGCGTCGTTGGACTTGGCGATGACGCCCAGGTTCTCGGTCGCCGCGGCGGCCAGCAGGAAGCCGACCATCGCCGCCTTCGTGCCGATCCCCGTCGCGCCGTCGCCGCCGTAGTAGGCGAGATAGTCGACGCGGGTGTCGATCAGGCTGTGCACCTTGTCGTCCGTCGGCGCGCCGCCGAAGATCGCCGCATAGGCCTTCTTGGTGGAGTCGAACAGCGACAACGACCCAAAGCTGGCCAGGAAGCTGTCCTTGGCCTCGCCGTTCTTGCCCAGGTTCACCGCGAAGTTGATGTAGCGATTGATGACG
>JAEXJH010000500.1 GCA_023445955.1 Pseudomonadota bacterium | reverse complement strand
GTCGACGCCGGCCATCAGCTCCGGCGAGATGTCGTTGAAGTTCAGGCCGCGGTTGGCGTCGGCCGAGAAGCTGTCACGGCCGTTGAACTCGGTGCGCACCTGGGTCAGGCCGCGGATCAGCACGCTGGCCGGCTCGGCCGAGAAGTGCGAGCTGTCGTCGCTGGACTGCAGGCGCGAAACGGTGATGCCGGGCACGCGCTGTAGCGCTTCGGCCACGGACTTGTCGGGGAACGCCCCGATGTCGGTCGCGGTGATCGAGTCGACCACCGTGTCGGCGTTCTTCTTGATCAGCTGCGCGCTTTCCAGCGATTTGCGCACGCCCACCACGACGACCTCGTCGACGGTGTCGTTCGGATCGCTCTTGGCGGTCGCCTGCGCATAGGCCGTGCCGGCCACGCCCAGCGTGGCCAGCGCCACCAGTGATACAGTCCCCCGCAGGACAGTCTTCCGGCCGGGGCCGAAATCGAACTTCCTCATCCCTCTGCTCCCTAACGTCTTCTGTTCGCCCGCGCCTGATCGCGGGTCGTTTGTGTTCGCCTCGCGCCGATCCCACCGATCGAGCCGGACGCGTCCTTGGTCTTGTGGTGTCGATGGTCCGGGCCGCGCTTCGTGCTCGCCAGCCGGACGGACGCCTTGCGGCGCCGTTCCCTCCTTCGTTTCCCCCGCGAGAGATTTACGCAATTTTTGCGCAATTCTGGGCGACTCCTGGGAACCGCCGCGCTCTCGTGTTGCGTTGTTTTTGCGCCAATTTGCGCGCGTTGCAATAGCGGCGTTACGGAAATTTACGCAAAAGAGCGCGCAAAGCTACGAAAAACCCTTACCCGGCAAGGCTTCAAGACCCGCGTTACGCAAAAGGGTTGCGCAATTTTTGCGCTGAGCGGATAGTCACGCTCGATGATGGGGCGCTTCGCAAAATCAGGCAGATTCGGCTCAGCCGCGTTCGGCGTGGTCCTGGATGGTCAGGGCCAGGACGGCGGCGATGGCGAAGGCGCCGCCGGCCAAGGCCAGGGCCAGGATCGCCTGGCCGCCCAGCAGGCGCTTGACCACCGCGCCCAGCACGGTGGCGGCCACCAGCTGCGGGATCACCAGGAACAGATTGTGGATGCCCATATAGACGCCCATCTTGCCCGGCGGCACGGCGCTGGAGAGCATGGCGTAGGGCGCGGACATGATCGACGCCCAGGCCAGGCCGATGCCGATGATCGGGATCCACAGCAGCATCGGGTCATCGATCAGCACGAAGCCGGCAAAGCCCAGCGCGCCGAACGCCAGGCAGACGGCGTGGCTGACCGGCCGTCCCAGCCGGCGCGCCAGCAGCGGCAAGGCGAAGGCGGCCAGGGCGGCGACGCCATTGTATCCGGCGAACAGCACCCCCACCCAGTCGGCGCCGGCGTTGTAGGCCGCCGAGGTGGTGTCGACCGCGCCGTAGTGACGGGCGGTCACGGCCGGGGTGGCGTAGATCCACAGGGCGAACAGGCCAAACCAGGTGAAGAACTGCACCACGGCCAGGCGCTTGAGCACCTGGGGCATGTGGACGATGTCCTCGACCACCTCGAACAGGCCCACCGAGGTGCGCCCCTTCCCCCGCAGCCAGGCGGTCGCCAGCTGGGCCGCGCCGAAGATGCCCGCCATCAGCGCCAGCACGTGGATCTCGCTCCCCCAGCGGCCCAGGAAGGCGAACAGGCCGACGATCGCCGCGGCCGCGATCCACAGCAGGCCGCTGTTGCGCATCCACAGCACGGTCTCCGGCGAAGGCGTGCGGCTCTCGATCACCGGCGCGCCGCCGGCCAGCCGCTCGGGCGGCGTCTCGCTGGTGGTGAAGACGGTCCACAGCACCGCGATCATCAGGCCCGCGCCGCCCACATAGAAGGCCGCATGCACCGAGGGCGGCAGCACGCCCGGCCCGCCCTGCCCCGACACGCCGAACCAGTGGGTCAGGATCCACGGCAAGGCCGAGGCGAACACCGCCCCAGCGCCGATGAAGAACACCTGCATGGCGAAGCCCGCCGTGCGTTGCTGGTCCGGCAGCGAGTCGGCGACGAAGGCTCGGAACGGCTCCATAGCGACGTTGATCGAGGCGGTCAGCAGCCACAGCGCCAGACTCGCGGCCAGCACGGTCGGAGCGTTGGGCGTCAGGATCAGCGCCACCGTCGTCAGGATCGACCCGTACAGCAGATAGGGCCGGCGACGGCCCAGCCGCCCCCAGGTCCGGTCGCTGAGATGGCCGATGATCGGCTGCACCAGCAGGCCCGTGATCGGCGCGGCGATCCACAGGATGGCCAGTTCGTTGACGTCCGCGCCCAGGGTCTGGAAGATCCGGCTGGTGTTGACGTTCTGCAGGCCCCACACGATCTGCACGCCGAACAGGCCACAGCACATGTTCCAGATCTGAAGAAAGCTGAGATTGGCCTTCGTCGGCGCGGTCGCAGCCACGCCCGGGAGGTCTTGCGGCTCTCCTGGCAAAGGTTTCCTTTTCCCCCGACCTTACGGTCTTGTTCTTTTCGTTAGGCGCGATGGCAGACGATAACAGCAACAACATCACGCTTGAAGACCTGGCGGGCGAGGCCGGGGTGTCCGTCTCGACGGTGTCGCGGGCGCTGAACGATCACCATTCGATCAGTACAAGGACCAAGCAGAGGATCTGGGCCCTGGCCAAGGAGCGCGGCTACTCGTTCCGCCGCTACATGCCCGCCGCGCCGATCGGGGCCGAGGGCGCGATCGCCATCGTCCTGCCCCGCACCCACGGCCGCCCGCTGCCGCTGTCGCACCCGTTCTTCCTGGAGCTGCTGGCCAATATCGGCGAGGCCGCCCGCGACCGCGGCTGCGACTTCACCGTCAGCCACACCGCCCCGGCCAGCTATGACGACCTCTACCTGGCCGTCACCGCCAGCCGCGCCAACGGCACCATCTTCCTAGGACAGGGCGACCTGCACGAGGCTTTCAACCAACTGGCCGCCACCGACGCTCGCTTCGTGGTCTGGGGCGCCCAGCTGCCGGGCCAGAAGTACTGCTCGATCGGCTCGGACAACTTCTTAGGGGGACGCCGCGCGACGCTCCACCTGGCGCGCCTGGGCCGCAAGCGCATCGTCTTCCTGGGCGAGACCCACGCCGAGGCCGCCCAGCGCCGCGAAGGCTATCTGGACGCCCTGCGCGAAAGCGGCCTGGAGCCAGAGCCGTCGCTGGTCCTGCCCGTCGATTTCGAACTGGAATCCGCCGACGCCGCCGTCAGCCGCCTGCTGCGCCGAGGCGCGACCTTCGACGCCATCTTCGCCTCCTCCGACCTGATCGCCCTGGGCGCCATCCGCGCCCTGCAGCGGGCCGGCATCCGCGTGCCCGAGGACGTCTCGGTGGTCGGCTACGACGACATGCTGCTCTCCCGCCTCTCGACCCCCGCGCTCAGCACTATCAAGCAGGACACCTCCAAGGCCGGCCGCCTGCTGGTCTCGCGCATCCTCGACCAGGACGGCGACCACGGCCCCGAGACCCTGCCGACGGACCTGATTGTTCGGGAAAGCTGCGGGGCCTAGAACCAGCCGGCCTCTTTCAGCACCGGCGCGTAGGTGCGGCTGACCGGGGCCTCCAGGCCGCCCGCGAGCCGGACCTCACCGGCGCCGCGCCGCCAGCGGACGCCTTCGACCGCGTCGGCCGCGACCCACCAGGAGCGGTGGACGCGCCAGCCGTGGGCGCGGTCCAGTTCGGCC
>JAEXJH010000499.1 GCA_023445955.1 Pseudomonadota bacterium | reverse complement strand
GCTTCGGCCACGGGGGCCGGAGCAGGAATTTCGATGGCGGCCGGAGCGGCGAGCTCGACGGCGGCGGGGGTCTCGGCGACCGTCAGCAGCGTGGCCAGGGCGTCTTCGACGGCGGCCTCGCCACGGGTGATTTCCAGGTCGCAGTCGCCGTCGACGAATTCGAAGACTTCGCGGATGGCGGTCTCGTCTTCCTCGGTCTCGAGGCGGACGCTCCAGGTCACGAAGGCGGCTTCCGGATCCAGGTCTTCCAGGGCCGGCAGGGCGCGGTCGTCCAGCGTCGCCTTGATCGGGCCCAGGCGGTTCAGCTCGCGCAGCAGCAGCGCGGTCTCGTTGGCCTTGCGATAGAGGTCCGACTTCGGACGGATCGACACCGTCCAGACGTTGGAGGGGACCAGTTCGGCGTCGGCGGCCTGGGCCTCGACCGAGATGGTCTGGGGCACGAAGACAAAGCCGAGGTCGTCGTCATCCATGGCGTCGTCAGCGGCGACGCCAGAAACACTAATGGGCGGCGCCGGAGCGACCTCTTCGATCACCGGCGCGGCGGCGGCCGGCGCGGCGTTCGGGTCGGTCCAGGCTTCCAGCTCGGCGGCCATGGCGGCCGCGGCGGCCATGTCGACATCGCCCAGGCCGCGCGCGGCGCTGACGTGGTCGGCCAGGATGTCCGAAGCGCGCAGCAGGACGGCGGCCAGTTCGACCGTGTTGGGCACCGAGCCGGCGCGCACGGCGTCCAGCAGGGTCTCGAACACGTGGGCGAAGCGCACCAGCGGCTCGAGGCCGAAGGCGCCGGCGCCGCCCTTGATCGAGTGGACGGCGCGGAACACGGCATTGACCGTCTCGAGGTCGCCGGCGCCTTCCTGCATGGCCAGGAGACCGCCCTCGAGGTCGGCGAGAAGCTCCTCGCATTCCTGGAAGAAGGTGACCTTGATGGCCTCTAGCTCGTCCATATCCCGTACGTCCTAATTCGCGTCTAGCAACGGGTAGTCAAAACTCGGTACGCGGTACTGGGCCCGGTTCAGGCGGCGACGCGGCGGATGGCGTCGACCAGCTTTTCCGGGTTGAACGGCTTGACGATCCAGCCCGTCGCGCCGGCTTCACGAGCCCGCTGCTTCTTGGCCGGGTCGCTTTCCGTGGTCAGCACCAGGATCGGGATGGCGCGATAGTCGTCATCGACCCGCACCGCCTCGATGAAGCCGAAGCCGTCCAGCTTGGGCATGTTGATGTCCGTGATGATCACGTCCGGACGATGGGCCGACAGGACTTCGAGACCATGCTCGCCGTCCACGGCTTCGACCACGTTGAAGCCAGCGCCAGCCAGGGCCATGCGCAGCATGTCCCGCATGGTGCGGGAGTCATCGACCGTGAGAATCGTACGCGTCACGACTCAGCTCCTTGGAATTCCGCCGAGAGGAGCGCCCCTTCGGCGCCGAAAAGACGGGTGGTTTCGACAAAGGCCTCGGAAGGCCCCTTGATGGAAAAGGCTTGACCGTCCTGGTCCCACGCCTTGCGGGCGGCCAGCAGGACCTGCAGGCACAGACCGCCGAGGCGACGGACCTGATCGGCTTCCACGGTGATCGCCGCGCCGCGGCGTTCCAGGAAGGCGGCCTTGAGAGGGGCCGCGGCCTTCAGATCCAGGGTTTCAGGCAGCGCAATCGCGGCGGCCATTTAGAACTCCTCCCAACCATCGACGGCGGGGGCCTGGGCGACGGCCGCCGAACCACTGCTCCGGCCCGGGCGGGCGAAGGTGTTCAGGCGAGCCTGCTGCTCGGCCACCGGATTGCGCGCCGGGGCGTGATGGGCCGTGTCGGCGACCGCTGGACGGCTGTAAGCGGAACCCGAACCGACCTGGAAGCGGGCCATCAGGCGGACCAGCTCGGCGGTCTCGCCCTTCAGCGAGTGCGTCGCGGCGGTCGACTGCTCGACCATGGCGGCGTTCTGCTGGGTCACCTGATCCATCTGGTTCACGGCGGTGTTGACTTCGTTCAGACCGGTCGCCTGCTCCGCGGCCGAAGCCGCGATCTCGGTGACCAGCGCGTCGATCTCGCCGACCTTCGTCACGATCCGTTGCAGCGCCTCGCCCGTCTGGCCGACCAGGCTGACGCCTTGGCTGACCTGCTGGGTCGAGCTGGAGATCAGGGCCTTGATCTCCTTGGCCGCTTCGGCCGAACGCTGGGCGAGGGCGCGAACTTCCTGGGCGACGACGGCGAAGCCGCGGCCCGCTTCACCCGCACGCGCGGCTTCGACGCCGGCGTTCAGGGCCAGGAGGTTGGTCTGGAAGGCGATTTCGTCGATCACGCCGATGATCTGGCTGATCTGCTTGGACGAGTTTTCGATCTCGCCCATGGCCGACACTGCCTGATGCACGACCTGGCCGGAATGTGTCGCTTCGCCGCGCGTCGTCGAGACCACGTCCGAGGCTTGGCGAGCGCCCGAGGCGGTGCGGCGCACGGTGGCGGTCAGCTCGTCCAGGGCCGCGGCGGTCTCTTCCAGCGAGGCGGCTTGCTGTTCGGTGCGGCGCGACAGGTCGTCCGAGGCGTGGGCGATCTCGTCGGCGCCGGTGCGCAGGCCGTCGGTCGAGGCGGCGATGACCTTCATCGTCTCCTGCAGCGAGCCCATGGCGCCGTTGAAGTCGTCCTTCAGCTTGCGGTAGTCGCCCGGGAAGTCGGCGGTGACGCGGAAGGTCAGGTCGCCCTTGGCCAGCTGCTCCAGGCCCTGGGCCAGGTTGCTGACGACGGTCGAGGCTTCCTGGGCGGCGGCGGCGGCGGCGGCTTCCTTGGCGCGGCGCTCGTCGGCCGTGAGGGCGGCGGACTTCTCCTGCTCGGCGCGCAGCGTATCCAGGTGCAGCTGGTTGTCGCGGAACACCTTCAGGGCCGTGACGATGGCGCCCAGCTCGTCGCCGCGCGTCATCTTCTCCAGGTCGATGGAGTTGTCGCCCTTCGACAGCTTGTCGGTGGCGCCGGCGATGTCCGAGATCGACTTGCGGGTCGTCATGACCGAGAACCAGGCCAGCGCGCCGACGGCGGCCAGGGTGGCCAGCGACATGATGATCGTCGCCGTCATGGCGGCCTTGGCTTCGGCCTCGCGCTTGACCGTCTCGGCCTTGATGCGGGCGTTGGCGGCGCCGACCACCTGGTCGAGCTGCGTGCTCATCTTGGCGTACTGTTCTTCGAACGGCGCGACGAAGCCGACGGCCATGTTGAAGTCCACGCCGATCATGCCGCTGACCGTGTCGATGGCGCTGCGGCATTCATCGAGCGACTTGATCAGATCGGCGATCTTGCCTTGCTCGCTGGCCGGCAGGCGCGCCTTCAGGGCCGTGAGGTCCTTCTTGACGGCGTCCGTTTCCTTCAGGACCGCGGCCATGCGGGCGTCGTTCTTGGCGACGTCGATGTTGCCAGCCTTGTGCGTCAGGACGGTGTAGAGTTCACCGTTGATGTTGGAGATGCGCTTCGACAGCGCCTGGATCTCCATGTTTTCACGCATGTCGGTCTGCACGACATCTTGCAGCGCAGCCGACTGGCTGCGTTGCACGACGATGGCGCCGCCGGCCATCAGGGCCAGCATCAGAAGCGCGAAAGCCGGCGCGAAGCCGATTTTAATGATCAACGGCAGATCGACGAGACGAATCCGTTTCATCGCAGGTCCCCTCACAACCAGCGCTCCGTGCCCACGGATCGCCAACATTGAAGGGGGATAATCAGGATAGATTCCTAACAACCTCTGACTTGGTTAAGGGGAATTCGACATAACCTGCGCCGGTAGCCCCCGGATGGTCATTTGGTCGCAGGCCCACGCGCGCGGAATCTATAAAGAGGGTTTCGCCGAACAAGAGTCTCGCAAAGGCGAGATGGTGGTTACCCGATAGTAAACCACAATATTCTTTCGCGACTCAGATTCTCTTAACTCGCATCTGCGAGAAAGCTCCTGCGTCCGGTTGGCGCGTCGTCCACAGGACGTGACACTTTTACTTGGGAGCAGCGGGATGAAATATCCGATCGCTATTGCCGCGGGAATCGCTGGCAGCTTTTTCGTCGCTCAGGCCGCCTCGGCCGCTGGCGGTTTTGAAGATCAAATGGGCCGTTGCCTGCAGCAGTTCGCGAACACCCGCGACGCCGCTCAGGTGATGCTGGAATGCACCGCCGACGCCGGCAAGCTGTCGGACTGCAAGGTCGTCGACAACAGCGCGGCTGGTAAGGGCTTCGACAAGGCCGCCATGTGCATCGCCGAAAAGCTCCCGATGGGCGCCAAGACCGGCACCGTGAAGGTCCCGTTCCGCTTCCCGGGCGGCGCGTAAGCGTCCATCCCTTCCGGGGAACACATAACGCCCTCGCCGATATCCTCGGCGGGGGCGTTCTGCTGTCTGCAGGTCAAGATTCGCCTCCGACCTGCGTCTTTACTCAGAACTCTTCCCACTCTTCTTTGAGCGCCACGGCGGTGTTGCCGCGCGACACCGGCGCCGAGGCGCCCGGTCGGCTCGTGGGACGGGCGACCGGCGGGGCGCGCGTCGGCGTGGGCAAAGCCGGCGCGGCGGCCTTCTGGCGCGCCGAAATCGAGAACGTCGACACCTGCTTGACCAGCTCCAGCGTCTGACCCTTGAGGGAATGGGTCGCGGCCGTCGTCTGCTCCACCATGGCGGCGTTCTGCTGGGTGACCTGGTCCATCTGGTTGACGGCCGTGTTCACTTGGTTGAGGCCCGTGGCCTGCTCCTGGGCCGAGCTGGCGATCTCCACGATCAGGGCGTCGATCTCGGCCACCTTGCCGACGATGCCGCGCAGGGCCTCGCCGGTCTGGCCGACCAGACCCACGCCGCGGTCGACCTGGGCGGTCGAGTTGGCGATCAGGGTCTTGATTTCCTTGGCCGCGTCAGCCGCGCGCTGGGCCAGCGCGCGGACTTCCTGCGCCACCACCGCAAAGCCGCGACCAGCCTCCCCGGCCCGCGCCGCCTCGACCCCGGCGTTCAGCGCCAGGAGGTTGGTCTGGAAGGCGATCTCGTCGATCACCCCGATGATGTTGCCGATCGAGCGCGAGCTGGTTTCGATCTCGCCCATCGCCGCCACGGCCTGGTCGACCACGACGCCCGACTTCTCGGCCTCGGCCTTGGCGCCGATCACCACGTCCTGGGCCTGCTTGGCCCCGGCGGCCGAGCGACGGACGGTCGAGGTGATCTCGTCCAGCGCTGCGGCGGTCTCTTCCAGGCTGGCGGCCTGCTGCTCGGTGCGGCGCGACAGGTCGTCGGCGGCCACGCCGATCTCGTCGGCGCCCGAGCGGATGCCGTCGGTGGCCTCGGCCACGCGGCTCATGGCCTGTTCGAGGATGCCGACGGCGTTGTTGAAGTCGTCCTTCAGCTTCTGGAACTCGGGCGTGACCTCGGCCGACAGCCGGCCGACCAGGTCGCCCTGGGCCAGGCGGTCGAGCGCGTCGCCCAGCGCCTGGACCACAGCGCTCTGGCTGGCCTCGTTGGCCAGGCGCACCGCCTCCAGGCGCTGGCGCTCGGCCTCGATGGTCTCCAGATAGATCGAGATGGCGAAGTCCATGTCCAGCATGACCGCCTTCATCAGCGCGCTGACCGCGTCGCCGGCCTTGTCCGGATCGCCCTTGGCCATGAAACCCTTGGGCCACTGGTCGTTGATCACGGCGCGGATCAGGTGCTCGCTGACCACCGCATAGCCGCCGATATACCAGCGCGGCTCCAGGCCGATGCGGGCATGGGTCTGGCCGATCGTGCGCACGGCCTTGACGTAGGTGTCGTCGAACTCGGCGCGCGAGATCACGTCCCAGTGGGTCTGCTGGCGGCCCGAGGCGGCCTGCATGTGCTTGTCGTCGCCGAAGAACTTGCGGGTCTCGGGATTGGCGCGGACCTTGGCGTAGAACGCGTCCAGCGCCGGGCCGATGGTCTTGCGGATGACCGGCTGCAGGGCGCGCAAGGCGCTCCGCGCGTTGTCGTCCAGACC
>JAEXJH010000498.1 GCA_023445955.1 Pseudomonadota bacterium | reverse complement strand
GGCCCGCGCGGCCTTTCGCGGCGGCGCGGGTTCCAGCTTGAGGTCCGACCATGCGGACAGATGAAAAGAGCGGGGCCTTCAAGGTCGTCATCGTCGGCGGCGGAACGGCCGGCTGGATGTGCGCGGCGGGGATGTCGCGGCTTCTGGGCCCGCGCGACTACGCCATCACCCTGGTCGAGTCCGACGAGATCGCGACGGTGGGCGTGGGCGAAGCGACCCTGCCGCACATCAAGACCTTCAACGACATGCTGGGGATCGACGAGGTCGAGTTCCTGCGTGAGACGCAAGGCACGTTCAAGCTCGGCATCGAGTTTCGCAACTGGGGCGCCAAGGGCGCGGCCTACGTCCACCCGTTCGGCACGTTCGGCGAGCCGTGGGCGGGGGGCGACTTCCAGCATCACTGGGCGCGCGCCCAGCTGGCGGGGCTGAACCCAGCGCCGCTGCAGGACTATTCCTACGCCGTGGCCGCGTGTCGGGCGAACGCCTTCGAGTTCCCGAACGAGGACCAGAAGTCGATCCGGTCGACCTATGCCTATGCTTACCACTTCGACGCGGGGCTCTACGCCGCCTACCTGCGCCGCTGGTCGACCGCGCGGGGCGTGACCCGCGTCGAGGGGCTGGTGACCGACATCGCCCAGGACGGCGAGCGCGGCGACGTCACCGCCATCGCCCTGCGGTCCGGCCAGACGATCGCGGGCGACCTGTTCATCGACTGCTCCGGTTTCCGCTCGCTGCTGCTGGGCGGGAAGATGGGCGCCGAGTGGGAGGACTGGACCAAGTGGCTGCCGTGCGATCGCGCCCTGGCCGTGCCGTGCGGCCGCGCCGGCGAGTTTACGCCCTACACCCGCTCCACGGCCCAGGAGGGCGGCTGGATCTGGCGCATCCCGCTGCAGCACCGCACCGGCAATGGCTATGTGTTCTCCAGCGCCTTCATGGATGAGGACAAGGCCCGCGAGACTCTGCTGGGCCAACTGGACGCCCCGACCCAGGCCGAGCCGAAGCTGCTGCGCTTCGCCGCCGGCCGCCGCAAGTCGGGCTGGACCGGCAACGTCGTGGCCATGGGCCTGGCGTCGGGCTTCCTGGAGCCGCTGGAGAGCACCAGCATCTTCCTGATCCAGGCGGCGGTGATCGACTTGATCAACCTTATGCCGACCAAGAAAACCGGCATGGACCCGCGCCTGTCGGCTGAGTTCAACCGCCTGTTCGAGATCCAGTACGATCGGATCCGCGACTTCCTCATCTTGCACTACCGCCTGAACGAGCATGTGGGCCAGCCACTGTGGGATCACGTACGGACCATGGAGATCCCGGCCAGCCTCGAGGAGAAGCTGGCCTTGTGGGAAGGCCGCGCCGGCCTGCCGGACTACAAGTACGGCCTGTTCTCGCGCGACAGCTGGCTGTCGGTGCTGGAGGGGCAGGGGCTGACGCCGCGCGCCTATGACCGTCTGGCCGAGACGATGCCGCTGGATGTGCTGGGGGACAAGCTGGCGGACCTAAAGACCCGGATCGACACGAACGTGGCGGCGATGAGCTCGCATGCGGACTTCGTTGCGCGGTACGCGCCGGGCGCCGTCGAAGCGCCCCGAAAGGCGGTCGCCCAATGAGCGCCGCGCCGAACTCCGTCGTCGTTGTAGGCCGCGACGCCCCGCTGTGGCTGTCCGCCGCCGTCCTGCGCGTGGCGCTGGAACCGGCCGGCGTGGCGGTCACGGCGGTGGAGCTGCCCAGTCGCCTGACCCCCGCCAGCGTCCATGCTTCGCTGCCGGCGCTGGAGGCCTTGCACACCCTGTTGGGCCTGGACGAGTCGGCGCTGATGCGGACCGTCGGGGGGACCTTCTCGCTGGGCGCCAACTTCGCCGACCTGACGGGCCAGGCGGGGAGCTTCTTCCACGCCCACGGCGCCCATGGCGCACCGATCGACGGGCGCGACTTCTTCCCGTTCTGGCTGAAGGCGCGGGGGCTGGGCCTCAACGCCGTGTTCTCCGACTTCAGCCTGATGGCCGCCGCCGCCAAGCATGGCCGGTTCGTGATGCCGGACGAGGAGACCGAGGTCTTCGGCCGCGCCGACTATGGCTATCACCTGCCGGCTCTCGCCTATGCCGGGACGCTGAAGAGCCTGGCCGTCCGTCGCGGCGTCGAGGCGCACCAGGCGCTGAACGTCACGCTCGAGCGCACCGAGGCCGGCGACGTCGCGGCGCTTGATCTCGGCGAAGGTCGCCGCATCATGGGCGACCTCTTCATCGACGTCGAAGGGCTGATCGACAGCCCGCGCGAGGCCTGGAGCTTCCCGGCCGACCGCGTGCTGACCGCCCTGGCCCCGGCCTTCCCGTCGATCCCGGCCTACGCCGAGGTGCGGGCCTGGGCGCGGGGATGGACGGCCCTGCATCCGGCCCAGACCGCCACCCACATCGTCCAGGCCTATGCGTCCGATCTGTGTACGGATGAAGAAGCTCTGCAAGCCGCTAGCGCCGCGTCCAGCCTGCCGGTCAAGGACGCCTCGGTGGCTGTCTCCAACCCGGGTCGACGCCTCGCGGCCTGGGACCGTAACGTCGTCGCCATCGGCGAGGCGGCCTGCGTGTTCGATCCGCTGCACGGCGTCGACCTGCACGCGGTGCAGATGGGTCTCGTCCAATTGCTGGCCCTGTTTCCAGTCTCCGGCGACTGGCGGTTTGAGCAGGGCGCCTACAACCGCGCCATGGCCGAGCAGTTCGAGCGGGTGCGCGACTTCCAGCAGCTGCACTACGCGGTGAACGGCTACGGCGCCTCGGACTTCTGGACCCGCGCCCGCCAGGCGCCGGTGTCGCCGGAACTGGCCCAGCGCATCGCGCTCTTCCACGCCCGCGGCGAGATCGCGCCGTTCGAGCACGACAGCTTCTCCGACGACAGCTGGCGCGCCGTCTTCGTCGGCCATGGCGTCACGCCCGACAGCCACGCCCCGATGATCGACGCCACCTCGCCCGAGCTGATGAAGCACGAGTTCCGCCGCATCCTCGGCTTCATCAAGGACCAGGTCGAACGCCAGCCGACCCACGACCTCTATCTGGAGAGCTTCTGCGGCCGGGAGCGCGTCCATGGATAGCGGCCTCGCCCTTGACCCGACCCTGAGCCTGGAAGCCCTCCCGCGGGTGGCCGCCGTCGCCGCGCCGTCGCTGGAAGCCTTCGAGCGCATCATTGCGGCCGAGGCGCCGGTGGTGATCAAGGGCCTGGTCGACGCCTGGCCGGCCCTGGCCGCCGGCCGCTCGCCGGGAACGATGAACGCCTACCTCAAGGCGATGGACAGCGGCCTGCCGGGTCCTGTCATGGAGGCGCCGGCCAGCACGCATGGCTGGTACGCCTACGGCCCGGACCTGCGCGAGTTCAGCTTCTCCAAGCGCAACGCCGGCATCAGCCAGACGCTTGACCGCATCGAGGCGCTGCTGGGCCAGAAGGACGCGCCGTTCGTCGCCATCCAGATGCTGCCTCTGGCCACGCACATGCCCGAGTTCGTGCGTCAGAACCCGATGCCGCTGGTGTCGCCCAAGGTCATGCCCCGCCTTTGGGTGGGCGGGCCGCTGCGCACCCAGACCCACAACGACCGCGACCACAACCTGGCCTGCGTGCTCGCTGGCCGCCGCCGCTTCGTGCTCTATCCGCCCGAGCAGGTGAGCAACCTCTATGTCGGCCCGCTGGAGAACCCGCCGCCGCTGTCGCTGGTCGATCCGGAAGCCCCGGACCTGGCCCGCTTCCCCCGCTACCGCGACGCCTACGCCGCCGCGAGGGTGGCGTGGCTGGAGCCGGGCGACGCACTGTTCATGCCCAAGCACTGGTGGCACCACGTCACTTCGCTCGAGCCCTACAACGCCATGGTCAACTACTGGTGGGGCGACACGGCGGTGGGCTTGGAGCGGCCCGTCGACGTCTTCCAGATCGCCCTGCTGGCGCTGAAGGACCTGCCCGAGGGCGAGAAGGCCTACTGGCGCGAGATGTTCGCGACGTACGTCTTCGGCGATCGCGGCGAGGCGACGGCGCACATCCCCGAGGCATTGCGCGGGGCGCTCGGGATACTCAGTCCCACGCAGCGCAACGCCCTGAAGCAGCAGCTGAAGATGGCCGTGCTGAGGTCGCCGACATGACTCTCGCGACCGCCATCAAACCCCTGATGCTTGGGCCCAACATCAGCGTCCGCCTGCGCAAGGTCGGCGCTGAACAGCAGCCGCTGCTGGTCGTCGACGAAGTGCTGGCCGACCCATGGGCGATGGTCGACGCCGCTCGCGCCGCCGACTTCTACCGGCCGCCGCACACCAACTATCCCGGCCTCAACGCCAACCTGCCGGAAGCCTATTATCGCACGGTGGTCACGGCCCTGCGCGGTCCGATCGAGGCCGCGTTCGGGGTCTCGGCCAGCGCGGTGCTGAAGTTCTTCGGCTTCTTCGCCCTGGCCACCACGCCGGCCTCGGCCGCCACGCCGGTGCAGAAGGTCCCGCACCTGGACGGGCCGGACCCGAACCGTCTGGCCATGGTCCACTATTTCTGCCGAGGCGACTTCGGCGGCACGGGCTTCTTCCGTCACGCGGCCACCGGCTTCGAGTCGGTCGACGCCTCGCGCGCCGATGTCTACACCGCCGCCCTTGAGGCCGAGCTGGCCCAGGAACGCCAAGCCTTCGCCGGCGCCGACACCCCTGGCTACGCCCTGATCGACCAGGTCGAGGCTGTCTTCAACCGGCTGATCCTCTACCGCGGCCACGTCCTCCACGCCGGCCTGCTGGACCCGTCGGGCGGCGCGGCCGATCCCGCCGCGGGTCGGCTGACGGCCAACGGCTTCATCGAGGCGGTCGACACCGGATAACGCCCCCCGCCTCAACCCCTTCGTCCGATCTTCGTCCTGGCGCGGGCAATCTTAGCGCGCGCTCCGAAGAGCCTTTGTGTTCGGCCAGGCCTCCTGGCCTCAAGTCCTCCCCCTGCGCCTCCGGCTCCGATCCTGCGGAGCCGGGGCGCCCTTTTCGAAGAAAGACTGTCGATGAGCTTCCGAACCCTGGCCCTGCTGGCCGCCCTGGCCTCGCCGGCGATCGCTCAGGCTGCGGAACGCGAGTGCGCCCAGTCGCCGGGCAAGGTGATCGAGGTGTGCGTCTTCACCCGCGACGGTCAGGCCTTCTACGAGGTGAGCAAGGGCGGCAAGCCGGTGCTATCGGCCGCGCCGATGGGGCTGACCTTCGCGGGCGAGGCGCAGGCGCGCTATTCGGGCATCACCGCCGCCAAGCGCTCGGCCAGCGACACCACCTGGGAGCAGCCCTGGGGCGAGCAGCGGGTCATCCGCGACAACCATTCGGAACTGACCGTCACCCTGGCCGGCGATACGCCGCTGAACAAGGCCGTCGACGTCACCTTCCGCCTGTTCGATGACGGCCTGGGCTTCCGCTACGCCTACACCGCCATCCCGGCCGGCCAGGCCGTGGCCGTCACCGACGATCGCACCGAGTTCAAGCCTGTCGGCGCCTATGACGCCTGGTGGTACGAGGCCCTGGGTCAGGAGCGCGACGAGTATCTCTACAAGCAGACAGACGCCCGCCGCATCACCCTGGCCGAGACGCCGCTCACGATGAGGGAAAAGGGCGGTCTGCACCTTTCCATCCACGAAGCGGCCCTGGTCGACTTCCCGTCGATGCTGCTGGCCGGCAATGGCGCGGGGACCTACAAGGCCAAGCTGATGCCTTGGGCCGATGGGACGTTGGCCAAGAAGACCGGCGCCTTCACCACCCCCTGGCGCACCGTGCTGATCGGCGACAGCGCCGGCGCCCTGGCCGACAGCCGTATCGAGCTCAATCTCAACGAGCCCAGCAAGATCGCCGACACCTCCTGGATCAAGCCCGGCAAGTATGTCGGCGTGTGGTGGGAGATGCACCTGAACCGCTCGACCTGGGGCAGCGGCCCGATCCACGGCGCCAACACCGCCAATGTCGAACGCTACATGGACTTCGCGGCCAAGTACGGCTTCGACGGCGTGCTGGTCGAGGGCTGGAACAAAGGCTGGGACGGCGACTGGATCGCCAATGGCGAGAAGTTCAGCTTCACGCAGGCCTATCCGGACTTCGACATCAAGGCGATCACCGCGTACGGCGCCAAGAAGGGTGTCAAGCTGATCGGCCACAACGAGACGGCCGGGGCGGTGCCCAACTACGAGGCCCAGCTGGAAGACGCGATGAAGCTCTATGAGAGCGTCGGGGTCAGCCAGGTGAAGACCGGCTATGTCCGCCACAGCGGCACGATCCTCGACCGGGACGGCCAGCAGCAGTGGTTCGCCGGCCAGTACATGGTTCGCCACAATCTGCACGTCGCCCAGGTGGCCGCAGCCCACAAGATCTCGATCGACGCCCACGAGCCGGTCAAGGACACAGGCCTGCGCCGCACCTGGCCCAACATGCTGAGCCGCGAAGGCGCGCGCGGGCAGGAGTTCAACGCCTGGGGCGACCCGACCAACCCGCCCGAGCACACGGTGATCATCCCGTTTACCCGCATGCTGGCCGGGCCGATGGACTTCACGCCAGGGATCATGGACGTCATCCATGGCAAGACCGAGCTGACCCGCCGCGGCCAGTCGACCATCGCCGTGCAGCTGGCGCTGTATGTCGTGCTCTACAGCCCCGTGCACATGGCCGCCGACCTGCCGGAGAACTATGAAGCCCGTCCGGACGCCTTCCAGTTCATCCGCGACGTGCCCACCGACTGGGAGACGTCCAAGACCCTGCAGGGCGTGATCGGCGACTACATCGTCGTGGCCCGCCAGCCGCGCGGCGGCAAGGACTGGTTCCTGGGCGCCCTGACCGACGAGAGCCCCCGCAAGCTGAGCCAGAAGCTGGACTTCCTGGCCCCCGGAAAACGTTACGAGGCCCAGATCTATCGCGACGGTCCCTGGGCCGACTACCGGACCAATCCTGGAGTCCTGGCGGTCGACAAGAAGATCGTCACCGCCAAGGACAGCCTGGACTTCGACATGGCTCCCGGCGGCGGCGCGGCGGTGCGCTTCAAGGCTCTTGACTAAAGTTTTTACGCAACACGAGGTTCGTCGACCTTCCAAAGCAATTGTCGGCCGGCTCGGGGCTCTGTAAGCAGGCCCCTTGCTACCGCCGCGAGGCGCTTTGGAAGGTCTGGAATGCCGAGTCCCTTGATGGCGGCGCTCAAGGATGTTGGAGACGGCGTCCGTCTCGCGCCCTTGTGGTGGCGAGTCGGCCTGGACCAGACGGCCTCGCGCTTCCAGCGGTCGATCCTGGGTCCCTTCTGGATGGCCTGCAACCTGCTGGTCGTCGCCTTCGCTCTGGCCTTCCTGGTCAGCCTGCTGATGGGCGTCGACATGTCCAAGAGCTATCCGCAGGTGGTGGCCGGCCTGCTGGCCTGGTCATTGGTCGGCACCACCATCGCCGAGGCCCAGGCGATCTTCCTCTACAACGCCGGCCTGATGCAGAGCCAACGGCTGCCGCTGACCTTCTATGTCTTCCTGCATGCCCAGAAGGCGGCGACGAACTTCCTGTTTCAGATGATCGCCTTCTGGGTGGTGATGCTGATCATCGGCAAGTTCTCCATCCCGCACTGGACGCTGATCCCGGCGCTGGCCCTGATGCTGCTGATCGTGTGCTTCCAGGGCTTCATCATCGCCATCCCGTCGACCCGCTTCCGCGACGTGGCCTACATGATGAGCTATGTCGTCCAGCTGCTGTTCTACGTGACGCCGGTGTTCTGGCTGACCACCAATGTCAGCGCCGAGCGCCGCTGGGTGGTCGAGCTGAACCCTCTGGGTCACCAGGTCGAGCTGCTTCGCGCGCCCCTGACCGGCCACGCGCCGGCCGCGATCGACTGGTACTGGACGCTGGGAACGACCGGCGTCCTCGCAATCATCGCTCTCGCCTTGCTGGCCATGTTCCGCAAGCGCGTGGTCTTCTGGCTGTAGGAGACGGCGATGACGCACCAGATCACGCTGAAGAACGTCGACCTCGACTACTTCGTCTACAGCCTGCGCTCGCAGTCGCTGCGCAGCGCCGTGTTCAACCTCGCGGTCGGCGGCAAGATGTACAAGGCCGCCGGCGACGTGGCCGCGGTCAAGGCGCTGCACGACATCAATCTCGACATCGTCGAGGGCGACCGCATCGCGCTGGTGGGTCACAACGGCTCGGGCAAGACCACCTTGCTCAAGGTCATCGCCGGCATCTATTCGCCGACGCGGGGCGACCTGACGATCGACGGCGACATCACCTCGATGATCGCCATCAACGCCGGCATCGACATGGAGGCCACCGGCCTTCGCAACATCCACAAGCTGGGCCTGATGCGCCGGCTGCCGCGCAAGGTGATCGACAGCCGCGTCGCGGCCATCGCCGAGTTCTCGGGGCTGGGCGACTTTCTGCACCTGCCGGTCCGCACCTATTCGGCCGGCATGCTGGCGCGCCTGATGTTCACCGTCGCCACCGAGTTCGAGGCCGACATCCTGGTGCTGGACGAGTGGCTCAGCGCTGGCGACGCCGCCTTCGTGCAGAAGGCCGCCGACCGTATGCAGCGCATGGTCGAGGACGCCAAGATCGTCGTCCTGGCCACCCACGACCACGACCTGGTCCGCCGGGTCTGCAACCGGGTCTGCGAGCTGCAGGCCGGCAAGATCGTCTTCCTCGGCTCGACTGAGGACTGGCTTGTCCACCGTGAGACTACCGCCGCATGACCGCTCGTCTTCTCGCTCACGAAGATCTCCGCGGTCTTGCGCCCGAGGTCTGGCTGGCGCGCCTGAAGCGGTCGGTGGCCGAGCGCGCCCAGAGCGGTCTCGTCTACCCCGACTTCCCGTCGGCGGAAATCCAGCGCCAGTTCGTCGGCTCGGCCTATGAGGACGCGCTGGACGAGGCCGGCAAGTTCTACGCCTTCGCCCAGGAGGCCATGAGCGACCGCGCCTACAAGGCCTCGCTGGGCCAGGGCTATCTGGACTTCGGCTGCGGCTGGGGCCGGATCGGCCGGTTCTTCCTGCGCGACTTCGACGCCCAGGACATGGTCGGGGTCGATATCGATCCGGGCATGGTCGAGTTCTGCGCCAACGCCAACCTGCCGGGCCGGTTCGAGACCATCGCCAACGGCCAGCCGCTGCCGTTCGCGGACGGGTCGTTCCGTCTGATCACGGCCTATTCGGTGTTCACCCACCTGCCGCCGCCGCTGTTCCGCGCCTGGCTGGCCGAGCTGCTGCGGGTCCTGGCTCCCGGCGGCCAGCTGGTGTTCACGGTCGAGCCGCCGCGCTTCCTGGACATGGTCGAGGCCATCGCGCCCGACGCGGACAACGCCTGGATGGCGGCCCTGTCGGTGTTCAAGGACCGCCTGCCGCAGCTGCGCGCCGAGCTGGCCAACGAAGGCATCGCCTATCTGCCCTCGGGCGGCGGCGACTATCGCGAGCCGGACGTCTATGGCGAGACGGCGGTGACCGCCCGGTTCGTGGCCAAGGAGGCCGCCCCGCACGGCGGCGAGGTCGTGCGCTATATCGACGATCCGGCCCAGTTCTGGCAGGCGGCGGTGGTGATCCGCAAACGCGACCCGAACGCCAAGCCGGGCTTTTTTGCGCGCCTGACCGCATGGATGACGGGCAAGGCATGAGCGGCCTGAAGCCCGGTCGCGACGTCACGATCCAGGGCCCCGACGCCCAGGGGCG
Source organism: Pseudomonadota bacterium (assembly GCA_023445955.1). Taxonomy (GTDB): domain Bacteria; phylum Pseudomonadota; class Alphaproteobacteria; order Caulobacterales; family Caulobacteraceae; genus Caulobacter. The sequence continues at coordinate 407 of JAEXJH010000498.1, read as the reverse complement.
GACGATCCTGGCGGCGGCCGGCGGCGACCCGCAGATGGTCTGGACCCCGACCCGTGAGGAGCGCGCGGGCCTGCGCGCCGCCAAGGCCGTGCGGATCGATCTGAAGCTGGAGGCGACCGATGGCCAGCTGGTCGGCCCGGCGCTCTACGCCGACTGGGGCGACGGCTTTTCCGAAGATTCCTACACGCGACTGAAGGCCGGTCCGGACGGCTGGTTCGCCTCGTTGCCGGCCCGCAGCTTTCAGCTGACCGGCGTGCGCCTCGACCCGTCGGAAGGGGCGTGCCAGTTCACCGTGGCCGACTTCAAGGTCACGCGCATCGGCGACCTGGGCAAGGATCCGCGCGGCCTGCGTGGCGCGGCGATCCAGGCGGTCAAGCCGCTGCTGGGTCCGTTGCGCGGGCCCGCCG
>JAEXJH010000497.1 GCA_023445955.1 Pseudomonadota bacterium | reverse complement strand
TGGGCCAGCAGGGCCAGCGCCGCCGCTAGGCCGCCGCCGGCGCTCTCGCCCATGATCCCGATCCGCCTGGCGTCGACGCCCAGGTCGGCGGCGGAGGCGAATAGCCAGGCCAGCGCGGCGTAGCAGTCCTCGATCGCGCCCGGGAACACGGTGTCGGGCGCCAGGCGGTAGTTCACCGAGACGATGGTGCAGCTAAGGTTCGCCGCCAGCGGCCGGTGAGCGGCTTCCAGATCACGCGCGTCGCCGGCGACATAGCCGCCGCCGTGGATGTGCAGGACGGCCGGGCGCGGGGCGGGCGCATCGCGCGGCGTGTAGATCAGCACCTCGACCTCAGGCGCGCCGGCCGGTCCGGGGATGGTGCGAATCTCAAGGTCGGTGCGCTCGAGATCGGCGGGATCGGGCTGGAACATCCGCGGCCGCGAGCGCATGGCCGGCAAGGCCTCGGCCGACAATTTCAGGGGCGGGACCAGGTCCAGCAGCGGCAGCAGTTGCGGGTCGACCAAGTGGCGGCTGCTCATGGGACGGGTTTCCTCGGCGTGTTCTTTCGGGGCAGTCTGGAGAGCGCGGATCGCCGGTGCAACGGTGACCCAAGGGGAGCCAGCGTGATCGATCTGGGCGAGTACGACTACATCGTGGTCGGGGCGGGCTCCGCCGGATGCCTGCTGGCCAACAGGTTGTCGGCCGAGCCGTCGACCCGTGTGCTGCTGCTGGAGGCCGGCGGCCAGGACGACTGGATCTGGTTCCACATTCCGGTCGGCTACCTCTATGCGATCGGCCATCCGCGCGCGGACTGGCTATTCGAGACCACGCCGCAGCCCGGCCTCGACGATCGCGTCCTGGCCTACCCGAGGGGCAAGGTGATCGGTGGATCGTCGGCGATCAACGCCATGATCTACATGCGCGGCCAGGCTCAGGACTATGACGGCTGGCGCCAGCGCGGCCTGACCGGCTGGGGCTGGTCGGACGTCCTGCCATACTTTCTGCGTCACGAGGATCACATCGCGCCCCAGGGCGAGCATCACCGGTCTGGCGGCGAGTATCGGGTCGAGCATCCGCGCGTGCGCTGGGACGTGCTGGACGCCATCCGTCGTGCGGGTGAGGAGGCCGGCGTCCCGCAGATCGACGACTTCAACGGCGGCGACAACGCCGGCTCGTCCTACTTCCAGGTCAACCAGCGGGCGGGCCGACGCTGGAGCACGGCCACGGCCTTCCTCAAGCCGATCCTGGGGCGCGCCAATCTCCGCCTGGAGAAGGGCGTCGAGGTCGAGCGGCTGATGTTCGACGGGCGACGGGTGACGGGGCTGCAGGCGAGGCAAGGCGGACAGGCGCTGAGCGCGAGGGCGAAGGGCGAGGTGGTCCTGGCGGCCGGCGCGATCGGCTCGCCGGTGATCCTGCAGCGCTCGGGTGTCGGCGACGCGGATGTGCTGAAGCAAGCCGGCGTCGAGCCGCGCCATCACCTGCCGGGTGTCGGCGCCAACCTCCAGGACCATCTGCAGATCCGGCCTGTCTACAAGGTGCGCGGCGTGCGGACGCTCAATGCCGACTACGCCAATCTCGTCCGGCGGCTGGGCATGGGGATCGACTACGCCCTGCGCCGCTCCGGCCCGCTGACCATGGCCCCGTCGCAGCTGGGCATGTTCTGTCGCTCCGACCCGCGCCTGGCGACGCCCGACCTGGAGTTCCACTTCCAGCCGCTGAGTCTCGATAAATGGGGCGATGGCCTGCACCGCTTCGGGGCGGTGACCGCCAGCGTCTGCAACCTGCGTCCCACCAGCCGAGGTGATGTGCGGCTGTCGGGGCCGGGCTTGGCTGAACGCCCGCTAATCGATCCACGCTACCTGACCACCGAAGCCGATCAAGAAGTCGCCATCGCCTCGCTGCGTTGGGCGCGCCGGATCATGGAGCAGCCAGCCCTGGCCGGTTATGCGCCTGAAGAATTCCGCCCCGGCGCGGAAGCCGACACCGACGAGGCCCTGCTGGCTGCCGCCAAGGCCCTGGCAACGACCATCTTCCACCCGGTCGGCACGGCGGCCATGGGCGTCGCCGACGACCCTATGGCCGTGCTGGACGAACGCCTGCGCGTCCGAGGGCTCAAAGGCCTGCGAGTCGTCGACGCCTCGGTCATGCCGGCTATCACCTCGGGCAACACCAACGCCCCGACGGTGATGATCGCCGAGAAGGGCGCGGCTATGATCCTGGAGGACGCCCGCGCCTAGCGCTGCGCCTGCTTCTGGTCCTCATGTATGTCGAGGAGGACCTTCATCAGCTCCTCGTCCTCACTGGACATCACGCCCAGCACCTCGGCCTCGTCGCAGCCCTCGGCGGCCAGGTAGGCGTGGCCCATGCTGGAGTCGATATAGATCGACTGGCCTTCCTCCAGCACCACGGGGTCGTAGAACTCGGTGTTCACGACGATCCGGCCCTTCAGGACGAAGATGAACTCCTCGCCCGCGTGATGGACGAGATCGCCGAACTGCTCGGCGCTCTTGGCGCGGATCTTGGTGATCACCGGGATCATCCGCTTCCCGCGCAGCTCGGTGCACAGGTAGTAGTAGTCGTAGTTCGGGGTCTGGACGCGCACGGCGCGCTCGACGTCGCCCAGGCTGCGGCGCGCCATGACGGCCGGCGGCGGGCTCGAAGTCTCTTCCGCGAACAGCTCCGACATCCGCATGCCCAGGCGCTGGCTGAGCTGCTGCAGCTTGTCGTAGGTCAGGGTCAGGCGATCGTGTTCGACCTTCGAGAGCGTCGAGACGGGGATGCCGCTCTTCTCGCTCATCTGCTTGAGGGTCCAGCCCTCACGGTCTCTCAGTCCACGAAGCAGGGTTCCGAGCGTGTGGACGTTAGCAGGCACGCGTCGCGACTCCTCAAGGCGGTTGACGAATTTTCCAATCAGGATAGCAATTGTCCTGATCAGGATTGTTGCACCCAATCTAGCGGCTGGGCCGTATCGGGGCAATCCTACCGACATGCCAGGGGAGGCAAGGGATGCGAACGATCAAGGGGGCCGCGATCGCGGCGTTCGCGCTGCTGGCGGGGCTGGGCTCCGCGAACGGCCAGACACGACAGGAAACGGCCTCGCCGCCGGTCGCCAAGCTGGCGACCCCGGCGCCGGCGGCCGCGCCCGCCTTGCGGGCCTCGACCGCGCCGGCCCTGACCAAGGCCGATGTCGATCTTTGGCTGGACGGCTACATGCCCTACGCCCTGCGCACCGGCGACATTCCCGGGGCGGTGGTCACGGTGGTCAAGGACGGCCAGATCCTGACGACGCGCGGCTTCGGCTATGCCGATCGCGACAAGCATACGCCGGTCGATCCCTACAAGACCCTGTTCCGCCCGGGCTCCATCTCCAAGCTGTTCACCTGGACGGCTGTGATGCAGCAGGTCGAGGCCGGCAAGATCGACCTGGACGCCGACATCAACCAGTACCTCGACTTCAAGATCCCGGCCTTCCACGGCAAGCCGATCACCACGCGGCAGCTGATGACCCACACGGCCGGCTTCGAGGAAGTGGCCAAGGCGCTGATCTTCTACGGCCAGCCCGAGCCGGTGCTGGGCGACTATCTGAAGAAGCACCTGCCGCACCGGATCTTCGACGCAGGCACGACGCCGGCCTATTCGAACTACGCCACGGCCCTGGCGGCCTACATCGTCGAGCGCGTGTCGGGCGAGAAGTTCAACGACTATCTCGACCGTCACGTCACCGGCCCGCTGAAGATGGCCAACACCACGTTCCGTCAGCCGCTGCCGGCGAACCTGGCCGGAACGGACGCCCAAGGCTATTCCAAGCCCGGCAAGCCCGCGAAGGGCTTCGAGATCGTCGGCCCGGCTCCGGCCGGCGCGGCCTCATCGACAGGCGCGGACATGGGCCGCTTCATGATCGCCCACCTGCAGGGCGGTGAGTTGGACGGCGCGCGCATCCTGTCGCCCGAGACGGCGCACACCATGCACTACAGCCCGCTGGGCAAGGTCGACCCCAAGTCGCTGATCCCGCCGCTGGACCGCATGGAGCTGGGCTTCTTCCAGACCTCTATCAACGGCCGCTACGTGATCGGCCACCTGGGCGACACCGAGGGCTTCCACTCCTCGCTGCACCTCTACATGGACGAGCATGTCGGCCTTTATCTGTCGCTGAACAGCGGCGGCCGCCAGGGCGCGGCGGGGACGTTGCGCACCGCCATCTTCCGTGACTTCTCCGACCGCTACCTGCCCTATGCCGGTCCGGCGGACGGCAAGATCGATCCCAAGGTCTCGGCCGAGCACGCCAAGGCCATGGCCGGTCCCTGGTGGGCCAGCCGCCGCGCCGACAGCAGCTTCCTGTCGCTGTTCTACGCCGTCGGCCAGGCCAAGATCGCCGTCGGCCCAAAGGGTGAGCTGATCATCCCCAGCGTGCTGGGTCCCAATGGCCGTCCGAAGGAGTGGGTCGAGATCGCGCCCTATGTCTGGCGCGAAGTCGGCGGTCACGATCGCCTGGCCGGTCAGGTAGTGGACGGCAAGCCGGTCCGCTGGAGCTGGGACTTCGGCTCGCCGTTCATGGTCTTCGACCGTCCGCCGGCCGGCAAGGACATGGGCTGGGTGCTGCCGGCGATGATCGCCAGCATCGGCGTCCTGCTGCTGACCTTCCTCTACTGGCCGGTCGTGGCCCTGGTGCGTCGCCGCTACAAGACCGCCGTCGACATCTCGGGCAAGGCGCTGACCGCCTCGCGGGCCTCCCGCATCGGCGCCGGCCTGCTGCTGGCCCTGCTGCTGGGCTGGGTCGTGGGCATGAGCAAGCTGACCGCCAGCGCCGCGGCCATGGCCGGCGCGATGGACGCGGTGATGCTGGCCCTGCAGGGGCTGGGCTGGGTGATCTTCCCGATCGCGGTGGCCTCGGCCGGCTGGAACCTGTGGCTGACCTGGACCGACGGCCGTAGCTGGGCGCGCAAGCTGTGGAGCGTGCTGCTGCTGCTCTCGACCCTGCTGCTGTTCTACGTCGCCTTTGCCTTTCACCTGCTTGGCATGTCGGTGAGCTACTGATGGGCCGGCTGACCCTGGACATCGCCAGCGAGACCTTGCGGCTGGCGCAACCCTTCCGCATCGCCGGTCACGTCTTCGACACCTCCGACATCATCGTCGTGACGCTGTCGGAAGGCGGCCGGCGGGGACGCGGCGAAGCGTCCGGGGTCTTCTTCCTGAAGGAGACGGTGGACAGCATGCGAGCCCAGCTCGAAGCCGTTCGCGAGGCGATCGAGGCGGGGCCAACGCGGGAGGCGCTGCGCTTCATCCTACCGCCCGGCGGGGCCCGCAACGCCGTCGACTGCGCCCTCTGGGAGCTGGAAGCGGCGCGGACGGGCCTGCCGGTCTGGCGGCTGGCGGGGCTGGACGCGCCCCAGCCGCTGCGCACGACCTTCACCCTCGGCGCCGATACGCCAGAGGCCATGGCCAAGGGCGCGACCGGCTACGTCCAGGCCAGGTCGATCAAGATCAAGCTGACCGGCGACCTGCCGCTCGACCAGGCGCGCGTGCGGGCCATCCGAGCCGCGCGGCCGGACGCCTGGCTGGGTGTCGACGGCAATCAGGGCTTCGTGCGCGCAGACCTGGACGCGCTGGTCGAGACCCTGGTCGAGGAACGCGTGTCGCTTTTGGAGCAACCCCTGGCGCGCGGTCACGAGCACGAGCTGGAAGGCCTTGATGCGCCGATTCCGCTCGCGGCCGACGAAAGCTGCGTGTCGCTGGCCGACGTCTCGGCGGCCGTGGGGCGCTTCCAAGTCATCAATATCAAGCTCGACAAATGCGGCGGGCTCACCGAGGGCCTGCTGATGGCCGCCAAGGCCCGGCGGCTGGGGCTGGGCGTCATGGTCGGCACCATGGTCGGCACCAGCCTCGCCACCGGACCGGGCTTCGTGCTGGGCCAGGTCTGCGACCTCGTCGACCTGGATGGCCCGACCTTCCTGGCCCAAGACCGTCCGCCGGGCGTGGTCTACAAGGACGGAACGGTGTGGGCTGGCGAAAGCGTCTGGGGCGCGCCGGCCGCGGCCGCTGCAGCATGAACCAGAAGGCCCTCGACGCCTCGCCGTGGTTCGGTCAGCCGCGCGGGCTGACCATCCTGTTCCTGACGAACATGTGGGAGCAGTTCTCCTACTTCGGCATGCGCGCTCTGCTGGTCTACTACATGACCAAGGAGCTGTTGATCGCCCAGGGGACCTCGTCCCTGATCTACGGGACCTATACGGCCTGCGCCTATTTCACGCCGATCGTCGGCGGGGTGATCGCCGACCGGCTGCTGGGCAAGCGGCGGGCGATCATCATCGGCGCCAGCATCATGGCGCTGGGCCACTTCATGATGGCCTTCCCGAACCTGCTGTATGTCGCTCTGGCCACGATCGCCCTGGGCAACGGCCTGTTCCTGCCGACCCTGCCCAGCCAGATCAACGACCTCTACGCCGAGGGCGACCCCCGGCGCGGCTGGGCCTACAACGTCTACTATCTGGGCATCAATATCGGTGGATTCCTCGCGCCGCTGCTGTGCGGAACGCTGGGCGAGCTCTACGGCTGGCACGTCGGCTTTGGGCTGGCGGGCTTCGGCATGCTGGCGGGGCTGCTGATCTATCTGTGGGGGCAGCGCTACCTGCCGGCCGAGCAGAAGATGACCAAGGAGGCGCCGGCTCCCAAGGGCCGCATGGGCCTGCAGACCGTGCTGGCCCTGGCCGGCGTGGCCCTGTCGGTCACCGTCTTCCGCGGGGCCTACGAACAGGCCGGCAACACCGTGGCCCTGTGGGCCGACGCCGGCGTCGACCGGGCGCTTGGATCCTGGACCGTGCCGATGACCTGGTTCCAGTCGCTGAACCCGCTGCTGGTCATGGCCATGACGCCGATGCTGCTGGCCGGCTGGAAGAAGCGCGCTGATGGCGGGAAGGACACTTCGCCAGCTCAGCGCATGGCGACCGGCGCGCTGATCGTGGCCGGCGCCTTCCTGCTGCTGTGCGGTGTCGGTGCGTTCAGCGGGGGCAGGGCGCACTGGCTGTGGCTGGTGGCCTTCTTCGGGATCTACACGTTCGGCGAGCTCTTCATCCTGCCGACGGGCCTGGGCCTGTTCGCGCGCCTGGCCCCGCCCGGGTTCGGCGCGACCACGGTGGCGGCCTGGTACCTGACCATCTTCGCCGGCAGCCTGAGCGCGGGCCTAGTCGGGACGCTGTGGAGCCGGATGAGCCACACGGCCTATTTCGGGCTGCTCGCCGGTCTCGCCGTGACCGCCGCAATCCTCCTGCGTCTGATCGATCCTTGGGCGCGCAAAGCCGAAGCGGGCTGACCGCACGATTGCCGTTGACAATTCTCTGATTGGGATAACAGTGTCCTAATTAGGATTACATTTGCGTAACAAGCGAACGGGCCGCGCACGGAAATATCCGAGCGGCTCCTGCGCGCGGCGGGAGGGGCAGGGGCCCCAGGGGCCGCCGACGCGCTTCAACGAGGGGGAATAGAATGAAGCTCAATCGTACAGCCCTGCTGATCTCCAGCGCCGTCGGCGCCCTGATGACGCAGGCCCCGGCCTTCGCGGCCGATGAAGGTCCCAAGGCCGTCTCCACCGTCGAGGAGATCGTGGTCACCGCCCAGAAGCGGGAACAGACCCTGATCGACATCCCGCAGGCCATTTCGGTGGTGTCGGGAGACACGCTGGAAGCCCATCAGGCGTCCAACTTCAGCGACTATCTGAAGCTCGTGCCCGGCCTGCAACTGGTGCAGAGCACGCCGGGTCAGGGTCGTCTGGTCATGCGCGGCGTCAACACCGGCGGCGTGGCTTCCACGGTCGCGGTCTACATGGACGAGACGCCGTTCGGCTCCAGCAGCGCCCTGGTCAATGGCGCCGTCCTGGCCGGCGACTTCGACACCTTCGACGTCGCCCGCATCGAGGTGCTGCGCGGCCCACAGGGCACGTTGTATGGCGCCAGCTCCATGGGCGGCCTGCTGAAGTTCGTGACCAACACGCCCGACACCAGTGGCTACCTTGCCCGGGCGCGGGTCGGCGTCGAAGGCGTCAAGGGCGGCGACGCCTCGTACAACGCCAACGCCATGGTCAACGTCCCACTGGGCGAGACCGTGGCCTTCCGCGCCTCGGGCTCGTACCGCAAGGTCGGCGGCTTCATCGACTCGATCGGGACCAGCGGTTCGGACGTCGAGGACAACATCAACGACGCCAAGATCTACGGCGGTCGCGCCTCGCTGCTGTTCAAGCCGAGCGACGCCTTCGACCTGCGCCTGACGGCCGTGCTGCAGAACATCAAGGCCGACGCCCCGACCGTGGTCGAGAGCGACCCCAACACCTTGGAGACCAAGTACGGCCGGCCGACCCTGTCGCAGTTCGTGCCGGCGTTCTCGAACGTCGACTATCGCGTCTACAACGCCGTGCTGAACTACGACCTGGGCTTTGGGACGCTGACGTCGTCGAGCAGCTACACCCGGCAGAACCAGACCAAGCGCGACGACGCCTCGTTCAACCTCAGCGGCCTGATCAAGGCGGCGCTGGGCCCGGCCAACGACCTGTATCTCGGCCAAAAGACCAACAATCGGAAATATACCCAGGAAGTGCGCCTGGCCTCCAACGCGGGCGCCAAGTTCGACTGGATGGTCGGGGGCTACTTCACCGACGAAAAGGGCCTGATCTTCCAAGAGTACGTCGCGGTCACGCCTGGCACGCTGAACAAGATCCCCACCCTGCCGAAGCTGGCCGAGGTGAACCTGAGCTCGACCTACAAGGAGTATGCCGGCTTCGCCAACGCCACCGTGCATCTCAGCGACAAGGTCGATATCGATCTGGGCGGACGCTACAGCCACAACAAGCAGACCGCGGCCCAGACCGCTTCGGGCGTGCTGGCCGGTGGCACGCCGGTCAATACCGGCCTGAAGTCGTCGGACAACGTCTTCACCTACTCGATCGCGCCCAAGTACAAGCTGGATGACAACCGCGCTGTCTATGCCCGCGTCGCCAAGGGCTATCGTCCCGGCGGCCCGAACGTGATCCCGCCCAGCGCCCCCGCCGGCACCCCGTCCAGCTTTGCGCCGGACAAGGTCACCAGCTACGAGGCCGGCTTCAAGGGCGAGAGCGCCGATCACCGCCTGACCCTGGACGTGGCGGCCTTCCACATCGACTGGAAGGGCATCCAGCTGCTGACCGTGGTCAACAACTTCGGCATCAACGCCAACGGCGCCGACGCCAAGAGCGATGGCGTCGAGTTCAACGCTACGGCGCGCCTGGAAGGCGGCCTGACCCTGTCGGTCAACGGCGCCTATACCGACGCAAAGCTGTCGGGCGACACCAGCGCCCTGGTCGGCGGCAAGAAGGGCGACCAACTGCCCTTTACGCCGAAGCTCAGCCTGGGCCTGAACGGCGACTACAGCTGGAGCCTCGGCGACAAGCAGGCCTATGTCGGCGCCTCGCTGCGCGTGCTGGGCAAGCAGAGCGGGGCCTTCGACGCGACCTATCGCGCCGCCCATAGCTCTCAGCGCAAGGTGCCGTCCTACGAGGTGGTCGACCTGCGGGCCGGCGTCGACTTCGGCAAGGTCGACCTGGAGGTCTACGTCAAGAACCTGACCGACGCCGACGGCAAGACCTCGACCTCGACGATCACCGCCAACGGTTCGCCGGTCTATCCGGGCGGGGCCATGGGCACGGGCGTGATCCGGCCGCGCACGATCGGCGTCAGCCTCACGGCCGGCTTCTGATCGCATGACCGCCATCGCCAGAGCGACGCATGAAGAGGCTCCGGAGGAGGTCGGCGGCTTGCCGTCGCCCTACCTGCTGTTCCTCGGCGACACGGTCGAGCCCGGCTACGCCAAGACCGCGTTCGGCCTGCGCGACTGGGTCGGCGAGCGCTGCGTGGGTGAGTTCATGCTGCCCGGCTGCCGGGTCAGCACGGGCCTGCCGGCCTTGGCTCCAGCGCAAGCGGCGGCCGAGGGCGCGCGGGGCCTGGTGATCGGCGTCGCCAACGCCGGCGGGGTGATCCCGCCGGCCTGGGTCGCCGGTCTGGTCGAGGCGCTGGAGGCGGGGCTGGACATCGTCTCGGGCATGCACGCCAAGCTCGGCGACATCCCCGAGCTGAAGGCCGCTGCAGAGCGGGCCGGGCGCAGGCTGATCGATGTGCGAACCCCGCCGTCGGGCATCCCCGTGGGCTCAGGCAAGCCGCGCTCGGGCCGCCGGATCCTGACCGTCGGCACAGACTGCGCCCTGGGCAAGAAGTACGCGGCCCTGGCCATCACTCGAGGGCTTCGCGGGCGAGGCGTCGATGTCGACTTCCGCGCGACCGGCCAGACCGGGATCATGATCGCTGGCGCCGGCATGCCGATCGACGCGGTGGTCTCCGACTTCATTGCCGGGGCGGCCGAAATGCTCAGCCCCGCCGCGCCTGCCAGCCATGTCGACGTGATCGAAGGACAGGGGTCCTTGATGCATCCGGCCTACGGCGCGGTGTCGCTGGGCCTGCTGCAGGGCAGCCAGCCAGACGTCTTCGTGGTCTGCCACGAGCCGGGCCGCACCCAGATCCTGGGTCATCCCGGCTATGCGGTCCCGTCGATCGAGGCGGTCATTGAGGCGACCGTGCTGATGGGCCGGGTCACCAATCCCAACATCCGCTGCGCGGGGATCAGCCTCAACAGCGGCAAGCTCTCGCCCGAGGCCGCCGAGGCCGAGATCGAGGCCGTCGCCGCACGCTTGGGCCTGCCGACGGCCGATCCACTGCGCGGCGGTCCGGCCTTCGAACGGCTGCTGGACGCCTGCCTCGCATGACCGCGAAAGGCTGGTTCAGCCGCTGGCTGCTGCCAGGCCTGGCGTTCAAGGCCGCCGTCATCGGTGGTGGCTACGCCACAGGCCGCGAGATCGCCGAGTTCTTCCTGCCCGCCGGACCGTGGGGCGGGCTCGTCGGCCTGACGCTCGCCACCCTGATCTGGAGCGGCATGTGCGTCCTGACCTTCCTGTTCGCGCGGGCGAGCGGGGCGCGGGACTATCGCAGCTTCTTCCAGGCCCTGCTGGGGCGCGGCTGGATGGCGTTCGAGCTGGCCTACGCCTTCTTCGTCATCATTGTGCTGGCCGTGTTCGGCGCGGCGGCGGGCGAGATCGGCCACGCGGTGTTCGGCGCGCCCAAGTGGGCGGGGATGCTGGCCCTGCTGCTGGGCGTCACGGGCTTCGTCGCCTTCGGCAGCAAGGTCGTCGAGCAGCTGTTCGCCTGGGTCTCTATCCTGCTCTACGGCGTCTACGCCCTGTTCCTGGTGCTGGCCCTGACGACCTTCGGCCACGACATCGCGGCCGCCTTCGCGGTTCCGTTCCAGGCGGGCGGCGACGCCCTGGTCGGCGGGACGACCTATGCCGGCTACAACATCATCGGGGCGGTGATCATCCTGCCCGTGACCCGCCACCTGCTCAGCGACCGTGACGCGGTGACCGCCGGCCTGATCGCCGGGCCGCTGGCCATGATCCCGGCCTTCGTCTTCTTCATCTGCATGTGCGCCTACGCCCCGGCGGTCAGCGGCGCGGCCCTGCCGTCCGACGTGCTGCTGGCCAAACTGAACCTGCCGATCTTCCGGATGCTGTTCCAGCTGATGGTCTTCGCAGCGCTGCTGGAGAGCGGCACGGGCGCGGTGCACGCCATCAACGAGCGCGTCGCCGGGGCTTTCCAGGCGCGGATGGGGCGGACTTTTGGCGCACGGGCGCGCGCCGCCTTCGCCCTGGCCTTGCTCATCTTCTGCATGGCGCTGGCCGATCGGATCGGGCTGGTGAGCCTGATCGCTGGCGGCTACCGCCTGCTGGCCTACGCCCTGATTGCGCTCTACGTCGCGCCTCTGGCGCTGATCAGCCTCGTCCGTTTCGCCCGGCGTCCCGCCTTCCAACCGGAGGTCTCATGATCAGCCTCATCCTGGCCGCCGCCCTGGCGGCCGGCCCCCTCGTGCAGCCGCCCAAGGGCTTCGACGCCCATGTCGAGGCGCTGCGCCAGCAGGTCGGCGCGCCCGGCCTGTCGATCGCCATCGTCGACGAGGGCCAGACCGTGCTGGCCAAGGGCTATGGCGTGCGCAAGCTGGGCGACCCGGCCAAGGTCGACGCCGACACGCTGTTCATGACCGGCTCGACCGGCAAGGCCTTCACCACGGCGGCCCTGGCCACCCTGGTCGACGCCGGCAAGCTCTCCTGGGACGACAAGGTCGCCGACCGCCTGCCGGGCTTCCAGATGTACGACCCGTGGGTGACGCGCGAGCTGACCGTGCGCGACCTGCTGGTCCACCGTAGCGGCCTCGGCCTGGGGCAGGGCGACCTGCTGTTCGTGCCGCGCAGCAACATCCCGCGCGCCGAGGCCGTGCGCCGCCTGCGCTACCTCAAGCCCGCCACCAGCTTCCGCAGCGGCTACGCCTACGACAACGTCCTCTACATGGTCGCCGGCCAGCTGATCGAGGCGGTCACCGGCCAGACCTGGGAGGCCTATACCCGCGACCACGTGCTGGTCCCGGCCGGCATGACGGCGTCCACCACAGACGAGCGCCGCTTCGACAACGCCAACCGCGCCCAGCCGCACGCCCGGATGAATGGAGGCCTGCGCGGGGCGGGCGACCAGGAGATCCTCGACGAGCGCGACGAGCTGGCCCGCAGCGCCGCGCCGGCCGGCGGCATGGCCGTCAGCGCCAACGACATGGCCAAGTGGCTGAAGCTGCAACTGGCCCACGGCGCGCTGCCGGACGGCAAGCGGCTGTTCAGCGAGGCCCAGTCCAAGGCCATGTGGCAGCCGACGGTGATCGAGCCGATCGATCGCGTCCCGGCCGGCATGGAGGTCACCAAGCCCAACTTCCAGGCCTACGCCCTGGGCTGGCAGATCCAGGACTACCGCGGGACGCAGATCGTCTGGCACAGCGGCGCGGTGCTGGGCTTCAAGACCGTGGTCGTGCTGATCCCCGACCGCAATGTCGGCTTCTCCATCGAACTGAACAGCGAGGACGGCGAGCTGCCGCGCGGCCTGATGCTGGAGCTGCTGGACCACTATCTGGGCCTCAAGCCCGAGCCGTGGGGCGAGCGCTATATCGCCTACGAGAAGCAGCTGATCGCCGGGGCGCTCAAGACCCTTGGCGGCGTCCAGGCCAAGCCGGCCGGCGTCGGGCCTTCGCTACGGGCGGCCAAGTACGCCGGGACCTACAGCGATCCCTGGTACGGCGACATCGCCGTGACCGAAGGCGAGGGCGGCCTGCGGATCGACTTCAAGTCCACGCCCCGCATGGCCGGCAAGCTGGAGCACTGGCAGTACGACACCTTCGTCACCCGCTTCGACGACAAGACGCTGGAGCCGGCCTACGTCACCTTCAACCTCGATCCTGACGGCAAGATCACCCGCGTGACGATGAAGGCGGTCTCGCCGATCGCCGACTTCAGCTGGGACTATCACGACCTGCTGTTCACGCCGAAGGGCGCGCCGTGAACCACGTCAAACCCACCCTGCTGCACCCGTCACGCAAGACCGCCGCGCCGCGCGACGCCCTCGACGCCGATCTGGCGATCATGGCGCGCCTGGAGGGCAAGCCGCTACCGACCGTGGTCGAGCTGGCCCAGATGCTGGAGGTCTCCCAGACCACGGCCTTCCGCATCATCACCCGCTTCAAGCAGAGCGGCCTGCTGAAGCTGGTCGATCGGGTGAAGCTGCCGGCCGATGTCTGCCACTGCATCGCCGACCTGCGCACGCGGCTGACCGACGGCGCGGCGCTGGACCGGCTGGAGGCGCGGTTGCGGGACGATCCGTGCGTCTCGACCGCCGCCGCCGTGACCGGCAAGCACAGCTATCGCGTCACGGCCCTGCATCGCGGCATGGCCGAGGCCAATGCCTGGTTCAAGACCTTGCTGACGGAGGACGCGGTCATAGACGGTGTCCTGATCTTCTGCCGGCCGATCATCGACCGCCAGCACTACGCCCAGGCCCTGACCAGCGGCGGCTAGGCCTCGTCGAGCAGTGTCAGGAAGTTGGCCAGGGTGGGCGCGAGATCGTCGCGCCGCCAGGCCAGGCCCGTCTCCAGCACCGGTGCGTCGCCGGCCAGCGGGACATAGGCGACCCCCGCGCGCGCTAGGTTGCGCAGCGAGGCCGGCACCAGCGCGATGCCCAGGCCGCTGGAGACCAGGCTGATGATGGTCTGCATCTGGATCGCCTCCTGGACGATCCGCGCCGTCCCGCCCAACGCGGCGAAGTAGCCGGTCACCAGGTCGTGGAAGGCCGGAGCCACGTGCTTGGGGAACAGGATCAGCGGCGAGGCCAGCACCTCGGCGCTGGAGAGCTCGGTCTCGCGGGCGATGCGACCGTCTTCGATCCAGGCGCTGGGCACGGCGGCGACCAGCGGCTCGCGCAGGAAGCGGCGATAGGCGAGGGCCGGAGGTAGCGGTTGGTCGGCGGGTGGGATGATGATGCCGGCGTGTCGCTCGCCGCTGGCGATGGCCGGGACTTGCACGTCGCTGGTGGCCTCGAACAGGCGGATCTCGACGTCCGGATAGGCCTGCGAATAGCGTCGGACCAGCGAGGGCAGGACGCTGTAGTCGGCGGTGCTGACGAACGACAGGGCCAGATAGCCGGTCTGGCCGTCGCGCATCCGCTGGGCCAAGGTAGGCAGGTCGTCCAGCGCCGAGAGCGCCTTAAGCACATGCGGCAGCCACTGCTCTCCCAGCGCCGTCAGGCGGACGCTGCGCTTGGTGCGCTCGAACAGCGGTGCGCCCAGGTCGCGCTCCAGGCTCATGATCGACTGGCTGAGCGGCGGCTGGGTCATGCCTAGGCGCTCGGCCGCGCGACCGAAGTGCAGGGTCTCGGCCACAGCGGCGAAGTGGCGGAGCGGACGCGCGTCCATCTGATATCCTGAACGACCTAATATCGATGAACTAATATATTTTGAGCGCCAGCGGAATGGGCCTAAATAACCCCACCGCCGACATTGAGATTTCCCATGCCTCCCTATCGCTCGCGCACCTCGACCCACGGCCGCAACATGGCGGGGGCCCGCGGCCTCTGGCGCGCGACGGGCATGAAGGACGAGGACTTTGGCAAGCCGATCATCGCGGTGGCCAACAGCTTCACTCAGTTCGTCCCGGGGCACGTGCACCTGAAGGACCTGGGCCAACTGGTCGCCCGGGAGATCGAAGCGGCCGGCGGCGTAGCCAAGGAGTTCAACACCATCGCCGTCGACGACGGCATCGCCATGGGCCACGGCGGGATGCTGTACTCGCTGCCCAGCCGCGAGCTGATCGCCGACAGCGTCGAGTACATGGTCAACGCCCACTGCGCCGACGCCATCGTCTGTATTTCGAACTGCGATAAGATCACGCCCGGCATGCTGATGGCCGCCATGCGGCTGAACATCCCGGTGGTCTTCGTCTCGGGTGGGCCGATGGAGGCCGGCAAGGTGCAGATCAAGGGCCAGATCCGCGCCCTGGACCTGGTCGACGCCATGGTTGTGGCCGCCGACGACAAGTACACCGACGAGGAAGTCACCGCGATCGAGAAGGCGGCGTGCCCGACCTGCGGCTCGTGCTCGGGCATGTTCACGGCCAATTCGATGAACTGCCTGACCGAGGCCCTGGGCCTCTCTTTGCCCGGCAACGGCTCGGTCCTGGCCACCCACGCCGACCGTGAAGCCCTGTTCAAGGAGGCCGGCCGCCTGGTCGTCGACCTCTGCCAGCGCTGGTACGAGCAGGAGGACCCCACGGCCCTGCCGCGCGGCATCGCCACCCGGGCCGCGTTCGAGAACGCCATGAGCGTGGACATCGCCATGGGCGGCTCGACCAACACCGTGCTGCACCTTCTGGCCGCCGCCCAGGAAGGCGGGGTCGACTTCAAGATGGAGGACATCGACCGCCTGTCGCGCCGCGTGCCGTGCCTGTCCAAGGTCGCGCCGGCCAAGGCTGACGTGCACATGGAGGACGTCCACCGCGCCGGCGGCGTCATGGCTATCCTGGGCGAACTGGAGCGCGGGGGCCTGATCGACGCCACCCAGCCGACCGTCCACGCCACCACGATGGCGGAAGCGCTGGCCCGCTGGGACATCGGCCGCACCAACAGCGCCGTCGCCCACGAACTCTTCCGCGCCGCGCCGGGCGGCAAGCCGACCCAGATCGCCTTCAGCCAGGCCGCCCGCTGGGAGGATCTCGATCTGGACCGCGAGAAGGGCGTCATCCGCTCGGTCGAGCATCCGTTCTCGAAGGACGGCGGCCTGGCCGTGCTGTTCGGCAACCTGGCCCCTGAGGGCTGCATCGTGAAGACCGCCGGGGTCGACGACTCGATCCTGACCTTCCGGGGCACGGCCCGTGTGTTCGAAAGCCAGGAAGACGCCGTCAGCGGCATCCTGGGCGGCAAGGTCGTGGCCGGTGAGGTCGTGGTGATCCGCTACGAAGGCCCCAAGGGCGGGCCGGGCATGCAGGAGATGCTGTACCCGACCACCTATCTGAAATCGAAGGGCCTGGGCGCGGCTTGCGCCCTGATCACCGACGGCCGCTTCTCGGGCGGCACCTCGGGCCTGTCGATCGGCCACGTCTCGCCAGAAGCGGGCGAGGGCGGCCTGATCGCGCTTGTCGAGACCGGCGACAGCATCCTGATCGACATCCCCAATCGCGGCATCACCCTTGAGGTGTCCGATGCGGTCCTGGCCGAGCGTCGCGCAGCTCAGGAAGTGCGTGGGTCCAAGGCCTGGAAGCCGCTGGACCGCAAGCGCGAGGTCTCTCCGGCCCTGCGCGCCTACGCCGCCATGACCACCAACGCCGCGCGCGGCGCGGTGCGTGACGTCAGCCAGGTCGAGTAGGTCTAGAGCTGGGCCGCGGCTTCGCGGCAGAGGTCCAGCAGCCAGCCATTGGGCGAGTCCGCCGCGTCGCTGGCCCGCAGCACCGCGCCGAACGGCGTGGGCGGCGGGGCGTTCGGCGGTTCGACCATGAACACCTTGCCCCGATCGGCGGCCAGCTGGGCCAGGCGGCGAGGCAGGATGCAGGTCATGTCCGACCGGCCGACCATGTTCATGGCGCTGAACGAGTCCTGCACTGTGAACGGCTGATAGGGGTTATCGCCCAAGGCGTAGGTCTCGCCCCACGAGGTGATGCGCTTCAGGCCCAGGTGGCCCGACGAGGTGCGGTCGGGGTCGTCGTCGCCGCCGCCCGTGACGCCCAGCCGCGGCAGGTTGGCCAGGATCTCGTAGTCGATGCCGGTCGCGACCATCGGGTGGGCGCCGCGCACCACCCAGACGCCGGTCTCCTCGAACAGCGGGTTGTAGGAGAACCGGCCGGGGATCGCCTCGAAACAGCCAATGACCATGTCCAGACGCCCGGTGTCGAGGTCCTCGGTCATGCCGGCATAGAGGTTGTGGAAATGGATCCGGACGTTCGGCGCGTGGGTGATCACCTGCTCGGCGATCAGCGGACCCAGGACGTAGGAGATGTAGGTCCCGGCCGCGATGTTGAACACGTGCGTGTCGACCGCAGGATCGAACCGCTGGTTGGTGACGGCGGTCTCCAGCAGCTTCAGGGCCGTGCGGGCGGTGTCGGCGATCTCCAGCGCGCGGGGCGTGGGGCGCAGGCCCGTCTGGCCGCGCACGAAGAGGTCGTCGCCGACCATCTCGCGCAGCCGTCGCAACGCGTGGCTCACCGCTGATTGCGAGAGGCCAAGGCGCTCACCGGCGCGTGTTGCGTTCTTCTCTTCAAGCAGGGTGACGAACACCCGGAAGAGATTGAGGTCGGCGGTTCTGAAATTCACGGCGTTCATGGCTGTCGTGAAGATATATCATTTCCCTCATGACAGACAGAGTCCTATTTGACCGGCCAAGGTTTGCGATCCGAACGAACCTCGACGATTCCCCAAAACCTGACTTGAGACGTGGAGCAGCGCGTGAGCGACGCTGAAGGTTACGACGCCATTGCCGAGGCCGAGGTCGATGCGGCCCGCAAGCGCCGCGAGCGGACCCTGGGCCAGAGGCTGCGCTGGCCGCTGATGATCGGCGTGCCGCTGGTGGTGCTGGCGGGCATCGGCGTCTTCGTCGTGCTGACCGGCGGCAAGTCCGAGACCACCGACAACGCCTACGTCCAGTCCAGCCGCACGGGCATCAGCACCAGCATCGACGGCCGCGTGGTCGAGATCGACGTGCAGGAGAACCAGCGCGTGGCCAAGGGCCAGGTGCTGTTCCGTCTCGATCCCGCCGACTATCAGGTCGCGGTCTCGCAAGCCGAGGCCGCCTTGGCCCAGGCCCGTTTCGACGTCCAGGGCAAGCGTGCGGTCTACAACCAGCGCCTGGCCGATCTGGCCGCCGTGCAGGAGACCGCCGGTTACGCCCAGCGCGAGGCCGCTCGCCAGCGCGATCTGGCCGCTGCCGGTGTCGCCACCAAGGCCCAGGCCGACGAGGCTCGCCACGCCGCCGACCAGGCCCAGCGCCAGGTCGCCGTCGTCCAGCAACAGATCGCCACGGCCCTGGCCGACCTGGGCGGTCGCGCCGACATCGCCACCGAGCAGCAGCCCGGCGTGCTGGAAGCCATCGCCAAGTTGGAGCGCGCAAAGCTGGATCGCTCCTACGCCGCCGTGGTCGCGCCGACCGACGGCGTCATCGCCAAGGTCGAGCAGTTGCAGGTCGGCCAGCGCGTCGAGGCCTCCAAGCCGCTGTTCTTCCTGATCTCGGGCAAGCCGTGGATCGAGGCCAACTTCAAGGAAGACCAGCTGGCCCACATGCGCGTCGGCCAACCAGCGACCATCAAGGTCGACGCCTATGACAAGCCGCTGAAGGCCCACGTCGCCAGCTTCAGCCCCGGCACCGGCGCCAGCTTCGCGTTGCTGCCGGCCGAGAACGCCACCGGCAACTGGGTCAAGGTCGTGCAGCGGGTGCCGGTGCGCCTGACCCTGGACGACGCCGCGCCCTCGAACCTGTCGGCCGGTCTCAGCGCCCAGGCCAAGGTGGACGTCCGCTCGGGCAAGAACTGATGACCCCCAAGGCGCTGCAGGACGGTCACGCGCGGGATATCGCCAATCGCACGCCGATCACCATCTCGGTGATGCTGGCGACGATCATGATCTCGCTGGACACCACGATCGCCAACGTGGCGCTGCCGCACATCCAGGGCAGCGTCTCGGCCTCGGCCGACCAGATCACCTGGGTGCTGACCTCCTACATCGTGGCCTCGACGATCATGACGCCGCTGACCGGCTTCCTGACCGAGCGCATGGGCCGCAAGATGGTGCTGATCGTCTCGATCATCGGCTTCACCGCCGCCTCGATGCTGTGCGGCGTGGCCCAAAACCTGGTCGAGATCGTGCTGTTCCGCCTGCTGCAGGGCCTGTTCGGCGCCGCGCTGATCCCGCTGTCCCAAGCCGTGCTGCTGGACATCAACCCGCCCGAGCGTCACGGCCAGGCCATGGCCGTCTGGGGCGCCGGCGCGGTGCTGGGCCCGCTGCTGGGGCCGGGCCTTGGCGGCTGGCTGACCGATAATCTCGACTGGCGATGGGTGTTCTTCATCAACCTGCCAATCGGGATTCTGGCCTTCTGCGGCGTGTTCTTCTTCCTCTCCGAGAAGAAGAGCAGCGAGAAGCGCAAGTTCGACACCCTGGGCTTCCTGGCCCTGGCCATCGCCATCGGCGCCTTCCAGCTGATGCTAGATCGCGGTCCCAGCCAGGACTGGTTCGGCTCGCGCGAGATCTGGATCGACCTGATCGTCGGCCTGATCGCCATCTGGGTGTTCGGCGTCCAGCTGGCCACCGCCGAGAAGCCGTTCGTGGCGCGAGAGCTGCTGGCCGACGGCAACTTCATCACCTGCTGCCTGTTCGGCTTCTTTATCGGTATCCTGCTCTACAGCACCCTGGCCTTGCTGCCGCCGCTGATGCAGACCCTGCTGGGCTATCCGGTCGCCTTCACCGGCCTGGTCTCGATGCCGCGGGGCCTCGGCTCCTTCATCGCCATGTTCGCGGTGGGGCAGCTGATGGGGCGTATGAACATCAAGCTGCTGCTCAGCATCGGCCTGGCGATCAGCGCGCTCTCGCTCTGGCAGATGAGCCACTACAATCTGCAGATGGACACGACCCTGCTCGTGACCTCGGGCTTCCTGTCGGGCGTCGGCACGGGCCTGATCTTCGTGCCGCTGTCGACCATCGCCTTCGCCAAGGTGATGCCGCAGCACCGCGCCGAGGGAGCGGGGCTGTTCACCCTGATCCGCAACATCGGCTCGGCCGCCGGCATCTCCATCATGCAGGCCCTGTTCGTCAGCGGCATCGAGAAGCACCACGCCGTGCTGGTCGAGCACGCCCGGCCCGACAATCCGCTGTATCAGGCCTATGCCCCGAACACCTTCTCGACCGAGGCCGCCATGGCCGCGTTCAACGGGCTGATCGGCCGGCAGGCGGCCATGCTGTCCTATCTCGACGACTTCCGGCTGATGCTGGTGATCACCATCGCCTGCGCGCCGCTCATCCTTCTCATGCGCACCCCGAAGCCGGGAGCGAAGGCCGCCAATGTCTCCGACCACTAAACTGATCGCCACGCTGCTGGCGGCCACCGCCCTGACCGCCTGCACGACGGTCGGCCCGAACTTCCAGGCGCCCGACGCGCCCAAGACCGACTCGGCCCTGGGC
>JAEXJH010000496.1 GCA_023445955.1 Pseudomonadota bacterium | reverse complement strand
GGCCCCCACCCCCGCCCCCCCCCCCCCGACGCAGGCGTCCACCGGCCGGTGAACCAGCGTCACCAGCACGAAGCTGATCAGCATCAGAAGATACCAGGCGCCCATCTTCTCGATCGGCACCAGCCGCCAGCCGTCCGCCTGGCTGGGATAGATCCAGGCCCCGGCAAAGGTGCCAAGGTTCTCGGCGAACCAGATGAACAGCGACACCAGGACCGCGCCCATCAGCATGGGCATGCGGCGAGCGACGTGGTCGGGCGTGAACACGAACCAGGTGCGGCCGAACAGCAGAGCCGACAGCGCAAACAGCCCCATCCGGAAATCGACGATGTAGTGGTGGCTGAAGAAGTTGGCGTAGATCAGCACCGCCAGGATGTGCGTGCTCCAGAACGGCGGATAGCGCTCGAAGGTGATGTCGAACAGCCGCCAGATCCGGGCGATGTAGCTGCCGACGCAGGCGTACATGAAGCCGGTGAACAGCGGCACGCCGCCTATGCGCAGCAGGCTGGGCTCGGGATAGATCCACGAGCCGTGCGCGGTCTTGAACAGCTCCATGACCGTGCCGACGATGTGGAAGATGAAGATGACCAGCGCCTCTTCCCAGCGCTCCAGCTTCAGGGCTAGCAGCATGGCCTGGATGGCGACGGCGGCGATGACGAGAAAGTCGTAGCGCGCCAGCGGCGCGGCGGGCGGCCACCACAGGTGCGTGCCGACCAGCAGGGCCAGCATCAGGCCGCCGAACAGGCAGGCCCAGGCCTGCTTCAGCCCAAACAGCAGGAACTCGTAGGCATAGCCGTTCCAGCGCGACTGGCGCGCCCACGGTCTGGCCTTCACGTCCAGCGCCGCCACGCCGGCCTTGATGCGGTCTTTCAGGTTCATCTCTTCCCCGCGAGATCGGCGCGGAAGCTAGCGCACGCTCCGGGCCTGCGCCATATGTGGCGCCATGAGCACCGACCTGTTCCCTCACGCCCACACCAAGCACGATCTGGAGCGCGGCGCGGCCCTGGCTCCCCGCTTCAACGCCGACGGACTGGTCGTGGCGGTGGCCCAGCACGCCGACACCGGCGAGATCCTGATGCTGGCCTGGATGAACGCCGAAGCCCTGAAGCTGACGGTCGAGACCAACATCGCCCACTACTTCAGCCGCTCGCGGGGTGAGCTCTGGAAGAAGGGCGAGACCAGCGGCCAGCTGCAGGACGTGGTCGAGCTGCGGGTCGACTGCGACCAGGACGCGGTGCTGATCAAGGTGCGCCCGCGCGGCGACGGCGGCGCCTGCCACGTCGGCTTCCGCTCGTGCTTCTACCGCGTGCTGGAGGATGGAGCCCTGGTCGAGAAGCCCTGAGGGCGCTTCCGTAGCAGCTGGGCGGCCCAGGGCTCGAACCAAAGGTGCGCGGCCCAGGCCACTGTTAGGGCCAGCGGAAGCGCCAGCAGCCCCAGCTTCCAGTGCGCCAGGCCCAGCACGATCGGAATGTGCAGGGCGTAGAGCGCGTAGGACAGTCCCGCCAGCCCGTCGAGCACCGACCGCAGCGGGCCGGTGACCGGCGCCCGCGCCGCCGAGGCGACCAGCAACGGAAAGACGACCAGCGTCGCCGCCAGATCGAAGGCCGCCCGGCCCGCTTCCGGAATCGGCGCGCAAAGCGTCAGGAACACCGCCGCCAGCAGGACCGTGATCGGCGCGGCCGGAACACGCCATCGGCCTTGCTGGCGCGCCAACAGTACGCCAGCGAAGAAGCCGTAGATCACTCTTGGCGCCGCCGACCAGCCGTCATGGCCCGAGGGACCCAGCGAGCCCGTGCCCGCCTTCGCCGCCAGGATGGCGTGACCAATCCCGCCGGCCAGGACCAGCAGCCCCAGGCGTCGCGTCGTCAGCCACGGCGCGACGCCAGCATAGACCAGGTTGGCCAGCAGCTCCCACAGCAGCGACCATTGCGGACCGTTCAGCGGAAAGGCGTCGGGGGTCCCCGTCATCGGAACGAACAGCAGGCCCAGGGCCAGCAGCATGGGCAGCACGCTGGGGTCCCGGCCTCGCGCGGCCCAGACCGCCGCTCCCAGTAGCAAGCCCAGCAGGATCATCGGGTAGAGGCGCTTCAGGCGCTTGATCATGAAGCCCGCGCCGTGTCCCACCGTCAGCTCGGCGTCAAAGGCCCTGGCCAGCACGAAACCGCTGATCACGAAGAAGAGGTCGACCGCCAGATAGCCATGGTCCAGCACCGCCATCGGCAGGCCCAGGCCCCGCAGATGGAACACCAGCACCAGCACGGCGGCGAGGCCCCGGAGGGCGTCCAGGCCGGGGATGCGGCTTGCGGTCATCCGCGCATGAAGCCATGGATTGGTTGAGAAACCTGGAAGCCGTCATGACCACATCCGAGGCCCTGATCGCCTTCACCCTCGCCGCCGGCCTGTTGACCCTGACGCCGGGCCTGGACACGGCGCTGGTGATCCGCACCGCCGCCGCCGAGGGGCCGCGCCGGGCGACGGGCGCGGCGATCGGCATCGGCCTGGGCTGTTTCATCTGGGGCGCGGCGGCGGCCTTCGGGGTCGGGGCGCTGCTGACCGCCTCGGAGATGGCCTACACGGTGCTGAAG
>JAEXJH010000495.1 GCA_023445955.1 Pseudomonadota bacterium | reverse complement strand
CCCTCGCCCAGGATCACCAGTCGATCCTCCGGCCGCGCGAAGCTGGCGAAGGCGCGGATCAGCAGGCCGAAGTCCTTCTGCGGGTTCAGCCGGCCCACGCCCAGGAACAGACGCCCGGCGCCGGGCGCCCTCGCCGGTCCATGCGGCTGGATGTCGGCCTGGCGGATGGCCGGGTCCTCGACGATGGCCACGCGCTCGGCCGGCAGGTTCAACGCCGCGATCAGCTCGGGCCGCATCGCCTCGGCCAGACCCACGAACAGCTGGATGTGGCGCGCCTGGATCCGCAGCCAGAGCTGGTACAGCGCGCCCATCCAGGGCGTGAAGTCGTCG
This sequence comes from Pseudomonadota bacterium, assembly GCA_023445955.1. GTDB lineage: Bacteria > Pseudomonadota > Alphaproteobacteria > Caulobacterales > Caulobacteraceae > Caulobacter. The sequence continues at coordinate 5,262 of JAEXJH010000495.1, read as the reverse complement.
CGCTGCAGGCTGTTGCTGATCTTGCAGACGATCGGCGGGCAGCGGCGGCCCAGCGCTAGCCGGACCAGCACGGCGACGATCGCATAGGTGTTGCCGGCGCAGAACAGGACGTCGGGCTTCTGGCGCCGGATGCAGGCGATCAGGTGCGGGACCATCCAGACCGACTCGAACGCCACCGACGCCGCAAAGGGCGGCGCGTAGAGGTAGCGCACCGCGTCGGAGGCTTCCTCGGCCAGAGGTCCGTCCCGCCGCCCCATGGCGATCGTGACGTCGCAACCGGCCTCGGCCCAGGCGCCCGCCAGCCTCAGCGCCACGCGCTCGACGCCGCCGGGCTGGAAGCTGTGCAGGAAGGTCATGACGGCCAGGCGGTCGACGGACATGTAGGCTCGGAGCTGGTTGCGATGGACGTGACGCCACGGCCGGCTCCGTCCCTCACCGAAGCTCTCTAGCCTCTAGTCTGTGACAGTTCTGTGGGTCCGACCAATCGCTCGAATTGGCATGACCAATAATTGACAAGCTTCGCGATTGGCCAGATATCTTGCCGCCAAGAGTACAAAAGCTTGGGAGGCTCCTTTGAAAACCGCATGGCTCGCCGCTGGCGTCCTGATGACCGTGGCGTCCGCCGCCCACGCCGCCGACTACGGCCTGCTGGGGCCGACCTTCGGCAAGGGCGCCGTCTCGCCGGCGATGAAGGAGCAGATCGTCGCGCGCGCCACGGCCACCCTCGACCGACCGCCCGGCGCCATCCCCCACGCCCACACCGAAGGCACCCTGCCCGGCAAGGGCATCCGCGAGATCAGCATCAAGGCCCGCGAGGACCAGCCGATCGTGCTGAACTTCGCCCTCGCCTACCGCCTCACCGGCGATCGCAGGTTCCTGGAGGCCTCGGGCCGCTATCTGGAGAACTGGGCCGACATCTACCAGATCTCGTTCAACCCGATCGACGAGACGGGCTTCGATACGCTGATCATGGCCACCGACCTGACGGAGAGCGACCTCCCCGCCCCGATCCGCGCCAAGGTCGACGCCTTCTGGCGCAAGATGGCGGTCGGCTATCTGGACGCCATGGACGCGGGGCCGAGGAACGCCAACACCAACTGGCAGAGCCACCGGATCAAGCTGGCGACCATGGCCGCCTTCCAGACCGGCGACGCCAAACTGATCGCCCGCGCTGGCGAGGCCTTTCGCAAGCAGATCGGCGTCAACCTCTATGCCGACGGCTCGACCTTCGACTTCCACGAGCGTGACGCCCTGCACTACGTCACCTACAATCTCGACCCGCTGATGATGGCCGCCCTGTCGGCCAAGGCGCACGGCCAGGACTGGTTCGCATTCAAGAGCGCCAGCGGCTCCAGCCTGCCCAAGTCGCTGGACTGGCTGGCGGCCTACGCCACGGGCGAGAAGACCCACAGCGAATTCGTCAATTCCAAGATCCAGTTCGACCGCGACCGCGCCAATTCCGGCCAGAAGGAATATGCCGCGCACGACTGGGACGTCTCCAACGGCGTGGGCACCTACACCCTGGCGAGCCTCCTGGACGCCAAGTACCTGCCCCTGCGCGACGACCTGGTGAAGCGCACGGGCAAGAAGCCGGCGCCCTGGGCCGAGATCCTGCGCGCCTCGCGGCCGTAAGTTGACCCAGGTCCTCCCGCCTGACTTGATTTGCGGCTGGAGGACCTGATGACTCGCTCGAACCGTATCCTGACCATCGCCGGCGTCGGCGTGCTGGCCGTGCTGCTGATCGGCGGCTACCTGGCCTCGCCGATCTTCGCCCTGCAGAGCCTGACCGCAGCGGCCAAGGCGGGCGACAAGGCCAGGCTGGAGCGGTCCGTCGACTTCCCCGCCGTGCGCGAGAGCCTCAAGCGCCAGCTCAAGGCCAGCATGGACCGCAAGTTCGAGGAAGACCCCAAGCTGCGCGACAACCCGTTCGCCGCCTTCGGCCAGCTGCTGCTGAGCGGGGTCGTCGACAAGGCGGTCGACACCTATGCGACGCCCGACGCCATCGCCACCATGGTGGCGACCAACGAGCCGCCCAAGAGCATCAGCGCCACGCCTGGCGGCCCGGTCATCGAGCAGCCTCAGCCCGAAGTCGCGCCCAAGCCCAAGGCCAAGTCAGACGTCGAGGTCCACTACGGCTACCAGGGTCTGGACCACTTCCGCGCCAGCTATCGCGACCGCAAGGACGGCGCCCAGGAGCCGTTCGTCCTGGTGCTGAAGCGCCATGGCGTGTTCGGCTGGAAGCTGGTCGAGATCGTTCTGCCGGGCCTGAGCTAGGCCAGGCGCCAGTCGACCACGGATCCTTCGAAACAATCGGCGCCGCGTCCGATGCCGGCGATGGCGCGGCTCATGGCGCCGTCGCGCCGCAGGATCGTGTCGGCCAGCGAGACCATCAACGGGTTCGGCGTGGCCTCTGGACAGAGCGCGCGCAGCTGGTCGGCCAGGACCTCTTCCTCGCCTGGCGCTCGTTTCGCGCAGGCCAGGACATAGGCCGCCGCGGTCGAGCGGCTGACGCCGGCGAAGCAGTGGATCAGCAATGCGGGCGTATCGGCCAGCGCCAGTATAGCCTCGATCGTCGCCATCGACGGCGCGATCAGACCTTCATGGTCTTCGGATATATCGTTGAATCGCAACACGGTTTGGCGTTGCGCCACAACCGGCGCGTCGGCGCCCGGCGAGATCAGCGACAGCACGTGATCAGCCTCACCGACCAGCCGCGCGACCGCCGTGATCGGCCCGACCAGCAGCCTCATGCCACCGCCGCCGCGCCCAGCAGGAAGCCCAGTCCGAACACCTGCTCCACCGCGCCCAGGACGTCGCCGGTATGGCCGCCGATCAGTCGCCTGGCGGTCAGCGCGAGAAGCGCCGCCAACAACGCGCCGCCCGTTAGCCCAGCCAGGATCGCGCCCGGCGGCAGCAGCATCAGCGGCCAGGCGGCGATCAGCAGGGCGACCAGCACCTCGCCGGTCCGCACGCCCTGCGGCACGGGCTTCCACTTGCCGGCCTCGCCGCTAGGGGCGTAGGGCGTTAGCCGCATGACCACGACCGCGGCGGCGCGGCCAAGGCCGTGGGCGGCCAGCAACAGCGCGGCGGCGATCGGCGTTCCGGCCAGCACGGCGACCTTCAGGCCCAGCACCGCGACCAGGGCGCAGGCGCCATAGGTTCCGATGCGGCTGTCTTTCATGATCTCCAGCCGCCGCGCCGGCGTCTGGCCGCCGCCCAGGCCGTCGGCGGTGTCGGCCAGACCGTCCTCGTGGAAGGCGCCGGTAATCAGTAGGCCTACGCCGATGGCCAGCACGGCGCCGACCGGCGCGTTCCACAGCCGCTCGCCGACCAGCAGCACCCCGGCGCAGATCGCGCCGACACCCTGCCCCACCAGTGGGAAATAGCGCGCCGAGCGCGTGATCCAGTCCGGATCGAACGTCTTCAAGGCCGGGATCGGGACGCGCGTCAGGAATTGCATTGCGCAGAGCAGCAGCCGGACCTGATGCGTCAGCCAGCCCATGCTCTAAAGCCGTCCGTTCAGCACGTCGTCCAGGCTGGCGACGTCGCTCAGAAGTCGCGAGGCGGCGCGGACGATCGGCAGGGCCAGCAGCGCGCCGGTGCCCTCGCCCAGCCGCAGATCCAGGTCCAGCAACGGCTCGACATCCAGCGCCGCCAACATCCGCTGGTGCCCCTGCTCGGCCGAGCGATGACAGAAGATGCAGTAGTCCTTGGCGCCCGGAACCAGTCGGATCGCCGCCAGCGCCGCCGCGGAGGCGATGAAGCCGTCGACCAGCACCGGGACCCGCGCCGACGCCGCGCCGATCACCGCACCAGCCATCATCGCGATCTCAAGCCCGCCGAATTCGGCCAGGACTTCGGCGGTTTCGGTCGCGTCGGACCGCGCCGCCGCCCGCTCCAGCACCGACAGCTTGCGGGCCAGACCGGCGTCGTCATGACCCGTCCCACGCCCGACGCATTCGGCCAGCGGTGCGGGCGCCAGACGGTGCATCAACAGCGCCGCCGACGCCGTGTTGCCGATGCCCAACTCGCCCAGCGCCAGGATTTCGAAACCCTCGGCGACCGCGTCGCGGGCGATCCGCGCGCCGGTCTTCAGGGCTTGAGTGACTTCGTCGGCAGTCAGGGCGGGCTCGATGGCGGCGTTGCGCGTACCGCGACGCACCTTTTCCGCCAGCAGGTTCGGATGGATCGGCAGATCGGCGTCCACGCCCGCATCAACCACCCGCAACTCGGCGCCGACCGCGCGGGCGAAGGCGTTGGCGCTGGCCTTGCCGGCCAGGAAGGTGGCGACCATGGCCTGGGTGACGCTGGACGGATAGGCCGACACGCCCTCGGCGGTCAGCCCGTGGTCGCCGGCGAAGACCAGCAGCAGCGCGCGGTCGAAGGCCGGCGGTTGGCCCTGGGCGATCAGACCCAGGCGCAAGGCCAGGTCTTCGACCCGGCCAAGAGCCCCAGGCGGCTTGGCCTTGCCGTCGATCTGGGCGCGCAACGCGACCGCGTGGGCGATATCGATCGGAGGAACGGTCGGCAAATTCATCGGAAGGTCTCCAGGCCGGCGATGGCGGCCAGGGCGGGAATGTCGAAGGCCTGCTCCAGCACGGCGGCGATTTCGTCCAGCGCCTGGTCGACGCGGACGGCCTGGTCGATGGCGTTCGACACCGCGCCCAGCTCGGCCAGCAAGGCCGCCCTCGCCTCGCCCCGATCGAACAGGCCGTGGACATAGGCGCCGCGCACCCGGCCATCGGCCGAGACCGCGCCATCTGCAACGCCGTCGTCAAAGGTCAGCATCGGGGTCACGGCGCCGGTGGTGCGCCCCACGTGCATCTCATAGCCCTCGAACCGCGCGCCGCTGGCCAGCTGTCCGGCGACCGGCCGCAGGGTCTTGTCGCCGGTCATCACGGTCTCGACGTCAAGCAGGCCCAAGCCTTCGACGGAGTCCGGCGGTCCCTCGATCCCGTCCGGATCCGACACTCGCCGACCCAGCATCTGATAGCCACCACAGACGCCCAGCACCCGGCCACCTCGGCGAACGTGGGCGGCGAGATCAATGTCCCAGCCCTGGGCGCGCAGGAAGGCCAGATCCGCCAGCGTCGCCTTGGTCCCCGGCAGGATGACGAGGTCCGCGTCGCCCGGCAGCGGCGTTCCCGGCGGCGCGAAGGCGAACTCGACCTCGGGCTCGGCGCGCAGGGCGTCGAACTCGTCGAAATTGGCGATCCGCGACAGCATCGGCACGACGATCCGCACCTTGCGGCCGTCGGCGCC
>JAEXJH010000494.1 GCA_023445955.1 Pseudomonadota bacterium | reverse complement strand
GAAGCCAGCCAGGTCGCGGCCGACAAGGCTCAGGCCGAACTCCGCGCCGCCCGCGCCCAAGTCGCCGCCCAAGGCGCGCCCAGCGCCGGCGGCGTCGCGACCCTCCGCGCGCCGATCGCGGGTGTCGTCACCCGCATGGACGCTCGCGTGGGTGGTTTCCTCGCCCAAGGCGGGCTCGTCGCCGAGATCGCTGACCAGGGCCAGGTCGAGTACGTCTTCGACGCGCCGCCGGCTTCGGCTGCGGCGATCCACGTCGGCGATGTCGTCACGGTCCTGCGCCCGGACGGCGGAGAGGCCAGCGCCCGCATCGTCGCCGTCGCGCCCAGCGCGCTCGGCGCCGGCGCGGCGGTCGTCCGCGCCAAACCCCCGACCCCGCCGCCGCAGATCGGCTCGATCGTGTCGGCCCGGGTGATCCTGGCCAGGGGACAGGGCGGCCTGACCGTCCCGGCCGAGGCCGTCCAGACCCTGGAGGGCCGCACCGTGGTGTTCGTCGCCGAGCCGAAGGGCTTTCGCGCCGTCCCGGTCGTCACCGGCCGCACCGCCGCGGGTTCGGTCGAGATCCTCAAGGGTCTGACCGGCGCAGAGCGTATCGCTGGCAAGGGCGCCTTTCGCCTGAAGGCCGAGCTGGGCAAGGGCGAGGCGGGGCACGAGGACTGATCATGCTGAACCGCCTTATCGACCTTTCGGTCCGCTGCCGGTGGATCGTCGTCCTGCTGGCCGTGGCGCTGTTTGCGTTCGGGCTGCAGCAGCTGTCGCGCCTGCCGATCGACGCCGTGCCCGACATCACCAACCGCCAGGTGCAGATCAACACCATCGCGCCCGCCCTTGGCCCCGAGGAGGTCGAGCGACAGGTGACCTTCCCGCTGGAGACGGCCCTGGCCGGGACGCCGGGCCTGGTCGAGACCCGCTCGCTGTCGCGCCATGGATTCTCGCAGATCACGGCGGTCTTCACCGACAAGACCGACCTCTATTTCGCGCGCACCCTGATCAACGAGCGCCTGCAATCCGCCCGCGCTAGCCTGCCGGACGGACTGGAGCCCGGCATGGGTCCGCCCGTCACCGGCCTGGGCGAGGTCTATATCTGGACCGTCGAGTTCAAGGGTCCTGCGGCGCAGACCGGCGTCGCCTATGTCTCACCCGAGGGTGAGACCCTGCGGACCGACATCGAGAAGGCCACCTATTTGCGCACGGTCCAGGACTGGATCGTCGCCCCGCAGCTGAAGACGATTGACGGCGTGGCCGGGGTCGACGTGCTGGGCGGCTACGTCAAGGAGTACGCCGTTCATCCGGACCCCGCCAAGCTGGCGGCGCGCGGCATCAGCCTGCCGCAACTGGTCGAGGCGCTGGAGCACGCCAACCGCATCGCAGGGGCCGGCTATGTCCAGCGCGGCGGCGAGGCCTATATCGTCCGGACCGACGCACGGGTGAAAAGCTTGGCCGAACTGGCCGAGACCCCGATCGGCCGGCGCAACGGCGCGGTCGTCAAGGTCTCGGACGTCGCCACGGTGGCCCTGGGCCACGCCCCGCGCCTGGGCTCGGCCAGCGAGAATGGCCGCGAGGTGGTGATCGGCACGGCGTTGATGCTGGTCGGCGAGAACAGTCGCACGGTGGCCGCCCGAGTGGACGAGCGCCTCAAGGCCATCGCCCCCAGCCTGCCGCCGCAGGTGATCATCAAGCCGGTGCTGGACCGCACCCGGCTGGTCGACGCCACGATCCGCACGGTGGAGCACAACCTGACGGTCGGCGCGCTGCTGGTCATCGCGGTGCTGTTCTTCGCCCTGGGCAACTTCCGCGCTGCCCTGATCACGGCGCTGGTCATCCCGCTGTCGTTCCTGATCGCCGCCATCGCCATGCGCAAGTTCGGGATCAGCGGCAACCTGATGAGCCTGGGCGCACTGGACTTCGGCCTGATCGTCGACGGCGCTGTGGTGGTGATCGAGAATACGTTGGGACGTCTGGCCCAGCGCCGCGAGGCCGAGGGGCGCGCCCTAACCGCCGGCGAGCGGCTGGTTATCGCCGTCGAGGCGGCCAAGGAGATGGCCCGCCCCGCCGCCTTCGGCCAGGCGATCATCCTCCTGGTCTACGCCCCGCTGCTGACCTTCGAGGGCGTCGAGGGCAAGATGTTCACGCCGATGGCCGCCACGGTGATGTTCGCCCTGGCCGGCGCCTTCGTGCTGTCGCTGACTTTTGTTCCGGCCCTGACCGCCCTGGCGGTGCGCGAGCCGAAGGGGCATGGTGAGACCAAGGCCATGAAGGTCGTCCGCGATCGCTTCGAGCCAGTGCTGCGGGCGGCTGTAGCGCGGCCGAAAGCGGTGGCTGGCGGCGCGGCGCTGGCGCTGGTTCTGTGCGTCGTCGCCTTCTTCGCCCTGGGGCGTGAGTTCGCCCCGACGCTGGATGAGGGCGACCTGCTGGTCCAGGCCAGTCGCGTGCCCTCGATCTCGCTGGAGGAGAGCCAGGCCATGCAGTTCGAGGTCGAGAAAGTGCTCTCGGCTCAGCCCGAGGTGGCCATCGTCTTCACCCGCACCGGCACGGCCGAGATCGCCTCGGACCCGATGCCGCCCAGCGCCTCGGACACCTTCGTGATCCTCAAGCCCCGCAAGGACTGGCCCGATCCCGGTCTGCCCAAGGCCAAGCTGGTCGAGCGGATGGAGGGCGATCTCGGCAAGCTGATCGGCAACGCCTACGAGTTCACCCAGCCCATCCAGATGCGCTTCAACGAGCTGATCGCCGGGGTGCGTTCGGACGTGGCGGTGAAGATCTATGGCGACGACTTCGCGGCCATGAGCAGGACCGCAGACCAGGTCGCCGCGACCCTGCGCAAGGTCCCCGGCGCGGCGCACGTCAAGGTCGAGCAGGTCTCCGGCCAGCCGACCATCACCGCCAGTGTCGATCGCACGGCCGCCGCCGCCCTGGGCGTCCACGCCAGCGATGCGGCCGACGCCTTGGAGATCGGTCTGGGCGGGCGCGAGGCCGGCCACATCCTGGAGGGCGATCGCCGCTTCGACGTGATGGTGCGCCTGGACGACGCTGCGCGCGCCGACCCAGCGGTCATGGGCCAGTTGCCCGTGGTGTCAGAGAGCGGCGAGGGCGGGGCGGCCATCCCGCTGTCCAGCATCGCGCGCTTCGACACCGCCGAAGGTCCCAATCAGGTCAGCCGGGAGAACGGCAAGCGGCGGATCGTGGTGCAGGCCAATGTCCGCGGTCGCGACCTGGGCGGCTTTATCACCGACGCGCAAGCGGCCGTGGCGCGGGAGGTCAAGCCGACGCCGGGATCGTGGCTGGCTTGGGGCGGTCAGTTCCAGAACCTGGAGCGGGCCAGCGCGCGGCTGGCGATCATCGTGCCGGCGGTGTTCGTGGTGATCGCCGTGCTGCTGTTCTTCGCCCTGGGCTCGGCGACGGAGGCGGCGCTGGTCTTCGCCTGCGTGCCGCTGGCCCTGGTCGGCGGGGCGCTGGCGTTGCTACTGCGGGGGATGCCGTTCTCGATCTCGGCGGCGGTCGGTTTCATCGCCGTGTCGGGCGTCGCCACCCTGAACGGCCTTGTCCTGATGCAGAGCATCAAGCAGCGGCTGGAGGGGGCGAGCAACATCGCCGCCGCCGTCATCGACGGCACGGTCGGTCGTCTGCGGGCGGTGCTGACCACGGCGCTGGTGGCGATCCTGGGCTTTATCCCGATGGCTTTGGCGATTGGTCCGGGCGCGGAGGTTCAGAAGCCCTTGGCCACCGTGGTGGTCGGCGGACTGCTGACCTCGACGGTTCTGACCCTGCTGGTTCTGCCGAGTTTTTACGTCTGGCTGGCGGCTCACCGCGACCGTCCGCCCTCGGATTTTGCACGCGAATGAGGGGCGAACGCTGGCCGTAATCGGTCCTTGCGCGAGCGACCGGTTCGGGCGACATGGCGGCGCATGAAGATGATGCTCACCTGCGGCATTGCCGCCGCCGCCATGTCGGTGGGCTTCACGGCCCAGGCCTCGACGATCGCCGCCAAGCCCGAGCCGAAGCTGGTCGTCGTCATCTCGATCGACCAGTTCAGCGCCAATCTCTACGCCCAGCATCGGGCGGAGTTCGTCGGCGGGCTGAAGACGCTGAGCAGCGGCATCGTCTATCCGAACGGCTACCAGTCGCATGCTTTCACCGAGACGTGCCCGGGTCACTCGACCCTGCTGACGGGCAAGCATCCGAACAAGACCGGGATCAGCGCCAACGACTGGTACGATCTCTCGACCGGCAAGACGGTCTACTGCCTGGCCGATCCTAGCGCGACGCCGGCCGATGATCCCAAGGGACGGGCTGTGTCGCCGGCCAATCTGGTGGCCACGACCTATGGCGACTGGCTGAAGGCGACCTCGCCCGGCAGCCGGGTGTTTGGCGTCTCGGGCAAGGATCGCGGGGCGATCACCATGTCGGGCCACAAGGCCGACGGTCAGTTTTGGTACCAGCCGGGCTTTGGCTTCACGACCTGGGTCGCCCAGGGGCAGACGGCCGAAGAGCGTCTTAAGCCTGTCGCGGCCTTCAACGCCAAGCTGGCGGCCGACCTGAAGAAGCATCCGTACGTCTGGGACTACGACAAGAAGCTGGTCGGCGGCTCCGAGAAGCGCTGCCGGGCGCTGGAGGCTGACTACGAGACTGGCGGCCGCCAGTGGCGCGCGGCCCTGCCGATCCCGGTGGCGCCCGATGAGGCCGGCAAGCAGCGTGACCTCTATGCCAGCCCCTATACCGACCAGGTGACCCTGGAGCTGGCCCAGACACTGCGCGAGACCTACGGCCTGGGCGACGGTCCGCAGGTCGACGTGCTGACGATCAGCCTGTCGGCCACCGACTTCATCGGCCACCGCTGGGGCACGCGCGGTCCGGAGATGTGCGATCAGATCGCGCGTCTCGACGACCGCCTGGGCGCGTTCCTGGGCAGCCTGGACAAGGTCAAGGGCGGGGTCCTGGTCGTCCTGGCCGCCGACCACGGCGGCGCCGACTTCGCCGAACGCCTGCACGACGAGGGCTATGACAGCGAGCGCGTGATCGGCAAGCCATGGATTGCCGGAATGAACGCTCAGCTGCGCAAGGATCTGGGCCTGGGCTGGGATCCGCTGAAGGCCGATGGCGGCATCGATCAGATCTATGTCGTCGACGCCCAGGGCAAGGCCCCCTCGATCACCGACCGCGCCCGTATCACCGCCGCTGCTCTGGTGCTGATCAACCGCGATCCGGCCGTGGCCGAGGCCTTCGATTCCAACGCCATCCTGACCATGGCGCCGGCCCCGGCCGATGCGGCCATCGAGGAACTGTCGGTCGCCGAGCGCGTGCGTCGCAGCGCTTATCCGGGCCGCGTCGGCGACATCCTGGTGGCGTTCAAGCCCAACCGCGTGCCCTCGACGCCGGGTCCGACCTATGTCTCGACCCACGGCAGCCCTTGGGACTACGACCGCCGCGTGCCGATCCTGTTCTGGTGGAAGGGCGCGACGCCGCACGAGCGCGTGTTGCCGCTGGACACGGTCGACATCGCCCCGACCATCGCCGCCGTCACCGGCGTGAAGGCCCCGAGCGATATCGACGGCGTCTGCCGGCCGCTGGTCTACGGAAAGGGTTGCTAGCGCGCCTTGTGTCGGTGACGAGCCAGATCGATGCCGTGGCGCTCGATCTTGTCGTAGAAGGTCTTGCGCGGAATGCGCAGGACCTCCAGCGCCTTGCGCACGTCGCCTTCACCGGCGGTGAGCGCTTCCTCGATCAGGTGCGCCTCATAGGTCGCCACCCGGGCCGGTAGCGGCGGCGGGGGCTCGGCCTGAGCGTCGGCGCGCTGGTCGACCAGGCCCAGCGCCACGCGCTGGGCATAGTGGCTGAGCTCGCGGACATTGCCCGGCCAGTCGTGGTTGTAGAGCCGCCAGCGGATCTTGTCGTCGATCTCGGGCGGCTCGCCTTCCAGGCGCTCGCAGGCCCGCGCCAGGAAATGGGCGAACAGCAGCGGCACGTCCTCGCGGCGTTCGCGCAGCGGCGGGATGCGGATGCGCACCACGTCCAGGCGGTGGAACAGATCCTCGCGGAAGGTCCCGGCGGCGACGGCGTCCGACAGGTCCGACTTGGCGGCGGCGACGACGCGCAGGTCCAGGGTCTGGGCGCGATTGGAGCCCATCGGCGTGACCTCGCGCTCCTCCAGCCCCCGCAGGAACTTGCCTTGCGCCTCGGTGGCCAGGGTCTCGATCTCGTCGAGGAACAGGGTGCCCCGGTCGGCCTGCTGGATGCGGCCGGCGCGCTGACGGACGGCGCCGCTGAAGGCGCCCAGCTCATGGCCGAACAGTTCGCTGTCCAGGGCGCCAGCGGGCAAGGCGGCGCAGTCGACGGCGACGAACTCGCGGTCGCGGCGGCGACCCCACGCGTGCAGCGCCCGCGCCGCCAGCTCCTTGCCGACACCGGTCTCGCCTTCCAGCAGGACATCGACATCGGCCGAGGCCAGCTGGCGCAAAGTGGCCCGCAGGCGCTCCATGACCGTCGTCTGGCCGATCAGCGGCCAGTCGCTCTGGGCCTCGACGGCCAGAGTGCGCAAGGACCGGTTCTCTAGCACCAGCCGGCGTTTCTCCATCGCCCGGCGGACGCTGCTGACCAGGCGGTCGGGCGCATAGGGCTTGGCCACGAAGTCATAGACGCCGTCGTGCATGGCCTCGACCGCCTCGGAGACGTCGGCGTGGCCGGTGATCAGGATGACGGGAAGGTCCTCGTCCTGGGCCTTGAGGCGGCGGAATAGTTGGCGGCCGTCCAGGCCCGGCATGCGGATGTCGCTGACGACCACGCCGGGGAAGCCGGCGGGCAGGGCGGCCAGCGCTGCCTCGGCGGCGGCAAAGGCCACGACCTCGAACCCGGCCAGCTGCAGGGTCTGAACGTTGGCGTCGCGCAGCACGTCGTCGTCGTCGATGAAGGCCACTTGGTTGACGGAAGCAAGCATCAGGGACGCGCCTTGGGGAGGGACATGACGAAGCGGGCGCCGCCGGGGGCGGGCTCCAGGGAAAGCTCGCCGCCGAACTCGGCGACGATGTCGCGGCTGATCACCAGGCCCAGGCCCAGGCCGCGGGGCTTGGTGGTCGCGAAGGGGGTGAACAGGCTCTTGGCCGCCTCGGGCGCGACGCCGGGGCCGTTGTCGGCGACGACGATGCGCACCTGCGAGCGCTTGATCGCGACCTGCACGCGGATCTCCGGATCGGCCGCCCCTTCCAACGCTTCCAAGGCATTCTGCAGCAGGTTGACCAGCACCTGTTCGAGCCGGAAGCGTTCGGCCATCACGCGAGCGGCCTCGTCGGCCTCGTCGCGGATCACCCGCACCTGCTGCTGGCGCACGCGCGGGCCGACCAGCAGCAGAGCGCCGTCGACGGCCTCGCGCACCGCCACCGGCGCGGCGGGGGCGCTGGACTTGCGGGCGAAGGCGCGCAGCTCGTCGGTGATCAGGCCGATGCGTTCGGTCAGGCCGGCGATGAGGCCCAGATTGGCCTTTGCGGTCTTCTCGTCGGCGCGGTCCAGGAAAGCGGCGGCGTTGTCGGCATAGGCGCGGATGGCGGCGACCGGCTGATTGATCTCATGCGCCACGCCGGCGGCGATCTGGCCCAAGGTGGCCAGCTTGTTCGACTGGACCAGCTCGTCCTGCATCAGGTGGACGTGGGCCTCGGCGCGGCGGCGCTCCTCGATCTCGACCACTAGGCGCTGGTTGGTCTCGCGCAGCTCGGTGGTGCGTTCGGCGACGCGGGTCTCGAGCTCCAGGCGGGCGGCCTCCTGGCGCGCGGCGCGGACGCTGGCCTGGCCGCGCCAGCGCAGGATGGCGAAGGCGACGCCGCAGACGATCAGGCCGACCAGCAGGGCGATGGCGCGCGCCCCGGTGACGGCGGCCCGCAGCGTCTCGCCCACCGGCGTGAAGGTGAAGATGGTCCAGCCCGCCACGCCCAGGTCGGCGCTAGCGGCCATGAAACGCCCATCGCCCACAGCGGTCAGGATAGGCGGGTGACTGGCAATGGGCGCCGGCGAGGCTTTCAGC
>JAEXJH010000493.1 GCA_023445955.1 Pseudomonadota bacterium | reverse complement strand
CCCGTCGTCCGGGGGGCGGCCGACACCGTCGCCACGTCTTCGGAAGGCGACACCTCCTGGGCGCGGGCGTGCAGCCCCGGCGCCAGGGTGAGCAGCATGGCGAAGAGCGCCGCCGCCCACCCGCGCTGCAGGCGAGGCCCCGACGGGAGCGTGACGCCTTCGATGGCGCCTACACGGGCGGCTTCGGCCTCGGCCCGCGTCAGCAGCGCGACCGGATAGGCGGGAACGGTCGCGCGACGATCGCGTGTCGGACGATGATCTGCGAGCGGCGGAAGGATGGAGTGGTCCATGGATGAGGTTCCTGACGCGGCGCCGGATGGCCGCGTCACGGTCTGAACTCAAGCCGCGCGCGCCTGACAGGCGCTTTTCGCGGATGCGTGATTGCCTTCGTGAGCGCCGTCCAATTGCGGCGAGAAAAGTGGCGGCGTTTCGCGGCTTCGCGAATTGCACGACGGCTATCCCACGGTATTTCGGGGCCTTGGCGCCCTTCAAGGCTGGCATTCAGCGTGATCGCCCGTCGAGCGCCTATTGTGTTATGTTATATCATTCCTATTTTGCGATCCGTTGAGGCTGGCTTGCTGAACGCTGTGCGTGGCGACGGTCCGGTATGAGCACGATAGGAGCGCCCCACATGACTTCAGCCTTCGCCAAGGCGCTCGACGCGTCCGCTGTCGGTTTGTCGGCGCTGTGCCTGGTTCACTGCCTGGCCTTGCCGGCCCTGGCTCTGCTGCTGCCGGTGCTGGGGATCTGGGCGCAGGCCGAGTGGGTGCACGTGGCGTTCGTGCTGATCGCCGCGCCGGTGGCGGTGTTGTCGTTCGTCGACCTGTCCACGCGGCGGCCGCGCTCGTGGCGATTGGCGGCCATGGCCGTTGTGGGCCTGGGCCTGATGATCGCCGGCGCGCTGGAGATCCCGACGGCCGCCGACGAGCGTGTTCTGACGGTGGTGGGCGGCGTCCTGCTGGCCGCCGCCCACATCGCCAACTGGCGTCGCCGGCATCACGACGCGCACTGCGCGTGTGATTGAGCGCGTCAGCCGAACGTGAAGGCGTAGGCCTGGGCGCCGGCGTCCAGGAATTGGATCTCGAACGTGCGGTCGTCGATCGCGCCCTTCTGCCGGACCAGCTGATAGAGCCGCTGACCGGTGATCACGCCGTTGCCGGCCGCGTCGGTGTCCATGCCGTGATCCGCCCCCGGCGGCTTGCCGTCGATGGTCACGCGATAGCGCACCTTCGCCCCGTTTGCGGCCGGACCCAGCACCAGGTGCAGGTCGCGGGCGTGGAAGCGATAGGCGATCTTGCCGCCGACCGCATTGAGGCCGGCCTGCTCCTTGCCGATGGTCCAGTCGCCGGCCATGCCCCAGGCATTGAGCTTCAGCGGCCCACCCAGGGCGTAGATCTTGCGCGCATCGCGGACGGCCCCACCGGTTGAGGCGAAGTTCTCGGCGCGGTCATAGCCGACATAGGTCTCGGGCGAGTTGACGTCCTTGCCGTCCGAGGCGGCTTGCGCGCCGGTGGCGTTCACCGCGACCAGACCGCCGTCGACCTTGGCCTTGCCCGCCTCGGCCAGCAGCTGCTGGATCACCCGCTCGGACTGGTCGTAGCCGCCCTCGCCGAAGTGGTGGTGACGCACCTGGCCGTTGGCGTCGATGAAATAGTGGGCCGGCCAGTACTGGTTCCCGAACGCGCGCCAGATCGCGTAGTTGTTGTCGACCGCCACGGGGTAGCCGATCTTCAGGTCGGCGACGGCCTTGCGGACGTTCTTGACGTCCTTCTCGAAGGCGAATTCCGGCGCGTGGACGCCGACCACCACCAGGCCCTGGTCCTTGTACTTCTGCGCCCAGGCGCGGACGTAGGGGATCGAGCGCAGGCAGTTGATGCAGCTGTAGGTCCAGAAGTCGACGACGACGACCTTGCCCTTCAGCTGGGCCAGGGTCAGGGGCGGGGAGTTCAGCCAGGTCACCGCGCCGTCCAGCGGCGGGGCGGCGCCCTCGACGGGCAGGGCCGGGCCTTCACCAGGCTTGGCGCGCATCATCATCGCGCCGCCAGGAGCGCCGCCCGAGGCGCCATTGGCGCTCATCATCGCGGGATTGGCGCCCATCATCGCCGGACTGCCGCTCATCGCGTCGCCGCTTTCGGGCAGCAGGACCGACTCCTGCTGGGGATGCAGCTTGTTGACCAAGCCCTGCTCCAGCGTGGCGGTGCTGGTCTGCGAGACGCGGGTCAGGAAGCCGGTGTCGACGCCCAGAGCGATGGCGGCGACGGCGACCAGGATCACCGCCCCGACGCCGCGCCGGATCCACTCGCTGGCCCCCAGCGAACGCTTCATGGCCGTGAAGACCTTACCGCCGACCAGCAGGGCCAGGCCCAGCGAGGTCGCCGCGCCGGCCGCGAAGGCGATGAGCAGCAGGGTGGTCTGGGCGTTGGCGCCTTGCAGCGCGGCCCCGGTCAGGATCAGGCCCAGCACCGGCCCTGCGCACGGCGCCCAGAGCAATCCCGTGGCGGCGCCCAGCAGCAGCGAGGCGGCGATGCTGTCCTGCCGGTCGGCCTTCTCCGACAGCCGTCCGCCCAAGGCGACCAGCGGCCGGGTGAGACGGTCGGCCAGTGCGGGGATCAGCAAGGTCAGGCCGAAGAAGGCCATCAGCGCCAGGGCGAACCATCGGCCATACTGGTTGACGTGCACGGCCCAGCCGCCGCCGACCGCCGCCAGGGTGGCGACCAGGGCGAAGGTCACGGCCATGCCGGCCAGCATCGGCAGGCCGCTGCGCACGAACGGCTTGTCGGCTCGCGCGAACACGAACGGCAGGATCGGCAGGATGCACGGGCTGACGATCGTCAGCACGCCGCCCAGATAGGCCAGCAGGAACAGGATCATTTGCGAAGGTCCTAGGCGGCCTTGAAGGTCAGGGCGACGCCGTTCATGCAGTAGCGCAGGCCGGTGGGCTTGGGGCCGTCGTTGAACACGTGGCCCAGGTGCCCGCCGCAGCGTCGGCAGTGGATTTCGGTCCCGTACATGATGCTGCCGCCGGCGCTCTTGGCCGTGGCGTTGGGCAGGGGCTGCCAGAAGCTGGGCCAGCCGGTGCCGCTGTCGAACTTGGTGGTCGAGGAAAACAGCGGCAGGTCGCAGCCACGGCAGCTGTACGTGCCCTTCTTGTAGTTCTTGTCCAGCGGGCTGGTGCCGGCGCGCTCGGTGCGGGCGTGGCGCAGCACCTCGTAGGAATCGGCTGGCAGCATGCGCTTCCAGTCGGCGTCGCTGCGGGTGACCTCGAAGGTCTCGGCCCGCGCGCCGAAGGCGGCCAGGCCGAAGCTCGCCAGTGCGCCGGTGGCCAGAAGGTGTCGTCGCGTCGTCATCGCCAATCTCCGTTTCGCCGCCCCGCATGGAGATACGGGGCGGCGAGCCGAAAGGTTACGCGCTGACGGCGGATTTCGCCGCCCTCATTTGATCAGATCGTCAGAAGCGGGCGCGGACGCCCACCGTGTAGTAGCGGCCCATGATGTCCTGGCCTGGAGGGACCGGGAACGTCAGGCCGATCGAGCCGGCCAGCGGCACGATCTCGGGCTTGGCGTTGGCCACGTTCTGGATCGTGACATAAGCGGTGGTGTTCTTGTCGCGGCCCAGCTTGTACTCGACATTGATGTCGGCCGAGTTGAAGGCGCGCACGTCCGGATCGACCCACACCTGGTTGGGCGAGGTGATCTTGCTGAAGCCACCCAGCCAGCGGTCCTGGACGCCGATCGCCAGGTCGCCGTGCTCGTAGCGCAGCGTGCCCGTGATGCGGGCCTGCGGAGCCGAGACCGTGGTCAGCGGCGCGCCGGGGAAAGCCTGCGAGACGTTGGTCGGCTGGTAGTTGCCGAACACGCGCGTCGTCCACGAACCGCCCAGGGCCTGGAACCGGTAGTTGACCTCGACGTCCCAACCCTTGATCTCGGTGAAGGCCGTGTTGAGGCTCTGGTTGAAGACCTTGGTCGGGAAGTTGGCCGGCGTGTGGTCGCTGAACGGCAGCGGGCGCTCGAACAGGGTGCAGTATTGCGAGCTGCCGCCCGAGTCCTCGCACAGGCGCTGGATGGTGTTGTTCCCGGCCGCGATCGCGCCGATCGCGTTGTCCATGCTGATCTTGTACCAGTCGACCGAGGCGCTGAAGCCCGGGAAGAACGACGGCGTGAACACCGCGCCGACCGTGTAGGTGCGGGCGACTTCCGGGACCAGGTCGGGATTGCCCTTGGTCGAGATGAACACCGTGCTGCTGGTCGAGGTGTGCAGGTCGACGAAGCCGCTGACCGAGGCCTGGACCGGCTGGAACAGGTCGTTCAGCGTCGGCGCGCGGATGTCGCGCGACGTGGTCGCCCGGAAACGCAGGCTGTTGTTGACGCGATAGTCCAGGCCCGCCTTCCAGGTCTGGACGCTGCCCGAGGTGCTGTAGTCGGTGTAGCGGCCGGCCAGGTTCACATCCAGGCTGTTGACCAGCGGCAGGTCCTTCAGCAGCGGAATGGCCAGTTCGCCCGCGACCTCCCAGACGTTGTTCTTGGCCGTGACATTGGCCGAGACGGGCTGGGCCCACAGCGCCAGGGCCGGGTTGCAGATCCGCAGGCCGGTGCAGTCGACGGTGGCCGTCGGGCTGGCGTCGCTCCACACCGTGTACTTGTTCCAGCGCGCCTCGCCCGAGACGGCGAAGTTGATCGGGCCGGCCCAGGTGTTGAACGCCGTGCCGGTGAAGCTGCCGGCCACGTCGTCCATAGTGTTGATGACGTTCTGGTGGGTGTTGGCCGTGAACCAGTTGAAGGCGTCCTGGCTGATCGCCGTCGGGCCGAAGGCGTTCAGCGGCACGCAGCCCTTGTAGGCCGCGGCGGTGGCGGCCTGGGTGGCGGCGTAGCACTGCACCACGCCGCCGACCGTGACGGCGTCGAGGGCGGCGAACTGCTTCTGGTAGTTGGAGTTGTTGCGGCTCTCGACCATCAGGTCGTTCTTGCCGTGGGTGAAGGTCAGGTCCCAGCGGTAGTCGCCGAGCGTGCCGTTCAATCCCGTGTTGAAGTTGGTGTACTGGTTGACGTTGCGCGTACCGGTCAGGCCCTTGGGACCGGTGCTGATGATATAGGTGCCCATCTGGAAGGTGTTGGTCGCATCCGATAGGCCGTTGTCGCCCAGCGCCAGGCGCGTCGCCGCGTTCAGGAACGGGTTGTTCTTGTAGAAGGTGCTGGCCTGGCCGTTGCCGGGGGTCAGCTTGACCGGGAAGTGCCAGCCGCCCGAGTAGGCGTTGGCGTACGAGGCCTGGGCGTAGAACTGGACGTTGTCGGTCAGGTCAAAGTCGAAGCGGCCGAACAGCTCGTCCTGGCGCATGGCCACCAGGGCGGTGGTGTAGCGGGCATAGGCGCCGTCGCCGCCGACGTTCTGGTTGCCGGTGCCGGTCGTCTGGCCGGGCAGGAACGGACCCAACACCCCGTTGCTGATGAACTGCTGGTTCAACGCCGAGCACGCGTTCGTACAGGCGGTGATCTTGCCGCCGAAGGCGCTGTCGCCACGGCGGACGTTCATCGAGGTGGTGAACGGGGCGGCGACCGTGCCGCTTCCGGTCAGGGTGTAGACGCCGCGGCCATAGGCGCGGTCGAAGTTGGAGACGTCGTCGGTCTCACGGCGCTGGTACGAGCCCAGCACGTGACCGCGGCCGCCCAGCACGCTGGCGCCGCCGGCGATGCCGAACTTGTAGCTGTTGCCGTCGCCATAGGTGGAGATGCCGGCGTTGGCCTCGATCTTCAGGCCGGTGAACTTCTTGTCGATGATGAAGTTGACCACGCCGGTGACGGCGTCCGAGCCATAGACGGCCGAGGCGCCGCCGGTGACGACGTCGACGCGGCTGATCAGCATCTGCGGGATGGAGTCGACATCGACCGTGCCGTTGGCGTTGGACGGCGTCAGGCGGTGGCCGTCCATCAGCACCAGGGTCCGCTGGGTGCCGAAGCCGCGCAGGGCCAGCACGTTCTGGGCCTGGTTGCCGGCGCCGTCGCCCGAGCGGGTCGGGATCGCCGAGCCCTGGAAGATCGGCAGCTTGTTGAGGCCGTCCGGCAGGCTGCTGGGCGTGGTCTGCTGGATCTGTTCGGTCGAGACGACCGTCACCGGCGTCGGCGCGTTGGTGGCGATCGCGGTGATGCGCGAGCCTGTCACCGTCACCGCTTCGACGACCTGGGAGTCATCGGGCTTGGCGGCGTCCTGTGCAAAGGCCTGTCCGTAGACGCCCAGCACTGCGGCCGAGACGCCAAGCAGTAGCGCCGCGCGGTGCGCGGCGTGGTTCTTTTGAGTCTTCATCGTCACTCCCCTTTTTTATCGAGCCAGGATTCCCCTCCCGCTCGTTATTGAGGCGACCTGGTCCTGCGCCAGCGCCCGGCATTTTGTTTGTTTTTGAATAGGTTACGCACGTCTGACCCGCTCCCTCGCCCATCGGACGCGAGCTTGCGCACCAGGTGTTCGAGGCAAATTGGCCTGACTTAATTGATCAATTGGCCTGACCAGTGCGACCGGAGCATCGTCGAGGAGTTGATCGTGGTCCATTGCAAATTTATCATGGAGCCATGCGAAAACCGTATCTAAAGCACGAGTTTAGCCGCATTGCATTTACCGGATGCTGCAAACAGGTCAGGCCAATCTCTTGTGGAGCTGACCGATTTGCCCTTGATTGTCCCCGCGCGGTTCACGGCCGCCGGGAGGACAACAACACATGCTGGAGCTCGGCCAGCTGGGATGTTTCGTGGCCGCCGCCGAGGAGATGCACTTCGGCCGCGCCGCCGCGCGTCTCAACACCACCCAGCCCACACTCAGCCGCCAGATCCAGGCCCTGGAGCGCACGCTGCGGGTCGAACTGTTCGAGCGCGCCAACCGCACCGTCAAGCTGACGCCGGCCGGGCGGGTCTTCCTGCCCGAGGCCAAGCGGATCCTGTTCCTGGCCGATACGGCGACCAACCTGACCCGTCGCGCCTGGCAGGGCGAGGCGGGCGTGATCCGCCTGGGCTTCGTGGCCTCGGCCGGGTTCGTGGACCTGCCGGTCATCCTGCGCCGAGCGGCCGAGGCGCTGCCTGACGTGCGCATCCACCTGAAGGAGATGGCCTCGGCCGTGCAGCGCGACGCCCTGCTGGCCGACATCGTCGACGTGGCCGTGCTGCGTCCGCCCATCGACCAGGGCAAGTTCGGCGTCCTGCCGCTCAAGACCGAGGCCTTCGTCGCCGCCCTCCACGTGGATGATCCGCGGGCGGCGCTGGATCATCTGGAGCTGCGCGATTTCGATCGTCGGCCCTTCATCATGTATTCGGTCGAGGGGGCCGGCTACAGCCACGCGATCCTATCGGCGATGTTCGACCGGGCCGGGGTATCGCCGCAGATCAGCTATCACCTGGACCAGAACCACACGATCCTGTCGCTGGTCTCCGCCGGCTTCGGGGCGGCGCTGGTCCCCGAGGGCGTCATGCCGCTACGGCTGGAGAACGTGGTCTTCCGCCCCGTGAGGAGCGAGCCGGAGCGGCCGCTGGAGATGCACATGCTATGGCGGCGGCAGAACGACAATCCGGTGTTGCCGCGTTTCCTGGCGCTGTGCGAGGATTTGCGATCCGGAGCCTGAAAAGAAAAGGCGCCGAACGAACCGTCCGGCGCCGGAGTTTCTGGAAGGCTTGGGGGAACAGTAAGCTTGGGCCTTCCAGAGAAATCGTAAGGGGTCAGCCGGGCTTGCCGTAGACCTTGGCCAGGTAGGCCTGCGCCTGCTTGGCGTCGTCGTCGCTGAGATCGGCGCCGTTGTCGCGCATGCGCTTGACGACGCTGGTCCATTCCTTGGCGGTGTGACGGGCCTCGGTGACCATGCCCAGGTCGTGGCACGACTGGCAGGCGCGGTTGACGATGGCCTTGCCCGGATCGGCGGGCGGCGGGCTGGCAGGCGCAGAGGCCGCGGCGGTGGCGACGCCGCACGCCAGGACAGCCCCCAGGAGGAGCGGATTTTTCAGGGGGTTTCTCAGCATCGTCCCTAATGGATCTTCGAGTGTCGGCCTGCGCGTGGTGGGGCGTCAGGTTCGACCTCCGCCCCCTCCGAATTGGTCAGGCCACCATAGGGGCATCGTCGCGCAAATCCATTGCAATTCAATGATGGCCCGATACGCGCCGCGCATCGTTGCGCAGCCAGGCCTCGGCGACCAGCAGGTTGGGAACCCAGCACAGGAACGAGATCGCGCGGTACCAGGGCAGGAACGGCAGGTCGAGCACCTGCACGGTCGGCAAGTAGAGCCGCAGGGTGACGGCGGCCAGGGTCAGGGCCCAGGAGCGGATCATCCAGCGGCGATGCTCGACGAAGCGTCGGTCCATCGCCGCGCGCCAGCCCAGCAGGTTCACGGCGATCCAGCTCAGGCCCAGGCCGGCGAAGCCGGCGGTGGCGATCGGACCGGCGAAGGAGCCCGGGGCCAGGACCAGTCCCGCCACGCCGCCGACCAGGCAGCCCAGCACATAGACCCGGCCGATCCAGCGGTGGGCGGCGATCCGGCGCAGCCCGGGCAGGAACTGCAGCGAGCCCAGCAGCAGCGCGACGACCGCGCCAGTGACGTGGACGAACAGCCACGGCACGCCCAGCGCATTACCCAGGGCCTCCTGCGGCGTCGTCGGCGGGTGCAGCAGGTAGCGCGAAGCGTAGCCGACGATGCCCAGAGAAAGCAGGGCGATCAGCGCCCAGAACAGGCGGGCGGGCCAGCGGGGCGTCGGCAGGGTCGTGGCGGTCAAGATCGGTCCATCCCAAGATATGTTCGTCGAACCTCGTTGCGGCTGGCGCGACGTCTCGCTAGGCCTTGCTTCGCGAATGGCGCCAGGCTTGCGCGAACGGGACGGGATGGACGGGGAGGCGACGATTCCAGCGGGTAGAGCCGTCGCGCAACGGTGGGCGATCGATATCGCCATGATGGCCGCGATCGGCCTGCTGATGGGCTTCCTAGCGCCCTTCGCGTCCGAGCGCGCGCCGGTGGTCGGTCGCTACGTCTACTGGATGATCTGCATGGTCGGCGGTGGGCTGATCGGCGTCGTGCTGGACGCACTGCTGGAGTCGCGCCTGCCTGAGACCTGGCGGCGTGCGGTGCTGGTCTCGGTGCTGATGACGCCGCTGGTGTCGCTGCATGTCCTGACGACCGAGCACCTGGTCATGGGCGGTCCGTTCGGTTGGGCGGGCTATCTGCGGCTGCTGTGGCAGGTGTGGCCGATCTCCCTGGCCGTCATGGTCGTCCATGCCCTGGCCTGGCGGCGGGCGCCCGCGCGGGTCGAGACCCGCACCGTCGTCGCTCCGCCGCTGCCGGAGGTCGAAGCCGCCTTCCGCCGCCGCCTCTCCGCCAAGCGTCGCGGCGCGCGCCTGCTCGCCGTCGAGGCCCACGAC
>JAEXJH010000492.1 GCA_023445955.1 Pseudomonadota bacterium | reverse complement strand
AAGGCGGCCAGCACGTCCTCGGCGCCCAGCAGCAGCGAGCCGTCGCCGGCGATCAACGTCATCCGCGGATCGAAGAACGGCCGCAGGCGGGCGGCGTCCTTGGCGGCGATCAGCTTGTTGGTCAGCTTGCGGCGGGCAGCGATGGCGTCTTGCGGCGTGGTCATGGTCTTCCCTGCTCTGTCAGCCGGTGTAGCTTGCTGGTCGTCCGACGCAAACTTCAGAGCCGCGATGTCCGCCCCAACCCTGACCACCGCTCGTCTCACCTTGGCCCCGCCGACCCTGACCGACTTCGAGGACAGCCGCGACATGTGGGCCGATCCGGTGGTGGTCCGTCACGTCGGCGCGAGGCCGTTCACCGACGATGAGACCTGGACCCGGCTGATGCGGGCGCGGGGCCTGTGGGAGGTACTGGGATTCGGCTACTGGGCGGTGCGGGAGACCTCGACCGGCCGCTATGTCGGCGAGGTGGGCTTTGCGGACCTGCGCCGCGACATCCAGCCCAGCCTTATGGGCCTGCCGGAGATGGGCTGGGTGCTGTCGGCCTGGTCGCACGGCCAGGGCTTTGGGACCGAGGCGGTTCGGGCGGGCCTGGCCTGGATCGACGAGACGCTGGCGCCGCCGGTCGTGCCCTGCATCATCGATCCGGAGAACGCCCCGTCCCTGGCCCTGGCGACCAAGGTCGGCTTCACGCTGAAGACCCACACGACGTTCAAGGGGTCGCCGATCATGGTGCTGGAACGCCGCCGCTAGGCCTGTACAGTTTTTACGAAACTTAGGCTTGATTGTGGCGGGCTCGCTCCGTAGGTTCCGCCGCGTCGCGGGGGCGCGATCGCTTACGGAGTCCAAGTAAGTGTTGAGTTCTGCTCACCGGGCCGGCCTGTCGCCGGTCACGGGCCGATTCCGCGCGTCGACCGCGCTCTCGGCCATCCTCGCCCCGATGATCCTGGTTTGGCCGCTGATGGCCCACGCGGCCGACCCCAGCCGCATGTTCGGTGACAAGCAGCTCACCGACGAATCCGACCTCGTCACCAACATCAAGCCGATCGACCTGACGTCGGACATCAATTTCGGCGATGGCGAAGATGCGCTGATCAACACCGACGTCATCACGGTCGGCGCCAACAAGACCACGCCCGTAACCGTGGAGCTTCAGTCGCTCGACGCCTTAAGGAACCAGGGCCTGGTCGACCTGAAGAACGGCCATGGCGGCGATGTCCTGATCGTCGACGGCAACTACAGCGGTTCGGGCAAGGCGCGCCTGGGCCTCGATGTCGGCCCCGGCAGCGCCGACATGCTGGTGGTCGACAAGGTGGCTAACGGCAGCACCACCGTCACCCTGGGCATGCTCTCAGCCAAGACCGCCGTGCTGACGGGCGACAAGGGCCCTATCCTGATCAAGGCGGCGCTGGAGTCGAAGGCCGACGCCTTTGTGATCGAGAACAACGAGATCGGCTTCATCCATTATGGCATGGCCTACAACGCCAAGACTGGGGAATACCGCCTCAAGGGCGTGGCCGGCCAGCGGGCCTACGAAGCGCTGAAGATCTCGGAAGGCGTCAGCAGCGTCTGGCGGCAGTCCGCCGATGCCTGGAGCGCTCACGTCGCCAGCTTGCGCGACGCCGGCTCGGCCGCGGACGGCGCAGGCCTGTGGGGCCAGGCCTATGGCGGACGCCAGGATCGCGACGACGATGTCGGCGCCATGCCCAATCGCTTCAGCGTCGACTACTGGCAGACCACCTATGGCGGCCAGATGGGTCTGGACCTGGTCAATGGCGACCTCGGTGACGGGCGCATAGCCCTCGGTCTGACCGGTGGCTACGCCGACTCCAAGATGCGCTTCAGTGGTCTGGCCGGCCAGGAGATCAACCTCAGCGCCGTCAACCTGGGCGGCTATGTCGCCCTGACCCAGGGCGGCTTCTTCATCAACGCCCTGGCCAAGGCCGACCGCCAGTCGATCAAGGCCCGCAACAATGTCGACGGCATCGACGCCAAGTTCGACGGAACCTCGTACGGCGCCCAGGTCGAGACCGGCCACCGCTTCGGCGGCGACGGTCTGGCCTATGAGACGCTGCTGGGCGTCAGCTATGTCAGCACCCGCCTCGACGACATGGAGACCCTGGGCCAGCGCCTGGACTTCGACAACGCGACGGGCTTCGTCGCCAAGGCCGGCGTGCGCGGCTCGGCCCAGGGCCTGTTGCTGGGCGGCGCGCTGACCACCTACGGCGCGGCCTTCGTCGCCCATGACTTCACGGTCAAGAACGGCCTGACCCTGGTCAGCGGCGGCGAGCGCGAGCACCTGTCCAAGGACGGCGGCCGCACCTTCGGCCAGGTCACCGTCGGCGCCAGCTATCGCACAGTGGGCGGGATGATCACCTTCGCCGAGCTCGGCGGCGACTATGGCGGCGGTCGCTCGGGCGGCGGCCTGCGGATCGGCGCGCGCTTCGGCTTCTAGGCGCGGACGACTGGGCCTGGCGTCACGCCGGCTCCAGGCCCAGTCGCTCGATCACGTTCTGGATCGATGTCCCACGCGGAACCACCGCCCAGTCCTTCGGCGCCGAGGCGCGCACGGCCACGACCGCGCCCTTGGGGCAGACGTCCAGGCAGTCGACCTCGATGACGGCGGCGCGCGCCTTCCGGCCCTTGCCCTTGGCGCCGATGGCCTTGCTCAGGGCCTTGGCCAGCTTCTGGTCGCCGTCGTCGCCGAAGCCGCCGTCCAGCTTCTTGGAGCACTTGCGGCACACCAGCACCACCTCGCTCCAGTCGGCCTTCACGCGCTTGATCGACTTGTCGCTCATGACCTGAAGATGGGAACGGTGATAGGAGAGCGCCATGGTTCGCAAACTCTCCGCCAAAGTCATCAAGGACCCGACCGCAGACGCCGACCGCGCCTGGTTCGAGGCCAACCCCGAGCGCCTGTTCCGCCTGCGCGACCCGGCCCCGGTCGAGTTCAAGGACCCGCTGGGCGATCCCGGCGAAGGCTTCTCCTGGCGTGTGCTGATCGCCCGCCTGCCCGACGGCGGCCGCCTGCGCCTGCCGGTCTCGCTGTCGTGGGAGTTGCACAACGACCACGCCAAGGACCAGCACCTGAAGATCCTGTTCGACCAGGTCGCGCCGCCCGAGGCCAAGGCCCGCCTGGGCTGATCCGGCCATGCGGGGGGACATGATCCGCACGATCCTCCTGTGGGCCCTGGTCCTGGCCCTGGGCGCGTTTGCGCTGCAGTGGCTGGAGTACCGGTTCATCGTCCAGGCTTTCTCCTGGCAGATCTATGTCGGCCTGATCGGCGCGGCGTTTGCGGCCGGCGGGGTCTGGGTCGGCTGGAAGCTGGCCGCCCGCGCCCGGCCCGAGACCTTCCAGCGCAACGACGCCGCCCTCGCCGCCCTGGGCCTGACCGGCCAGGAGGTGAAGGTGCTGGAACGCTTGGCCGCCGGCGGCTCAAACAAAGAGATCGCCCGCGACCTCGGCCTCTCGCCCAACACGGTGAAGACCCACGTGGCCAACCTCTACGCCAAGCTGGAAGTCAGCCGCCGCACCCAGGCGATCGGCAAGGCGCGCGACCTGGCGCTGATCCCCTAGCTTGACCGCCAGCCGATAGGGCGAAACTGTCGATCTCACCCTTTCGGGCGATACCGTTCCGACCACGAGAACGGGCAGCCTTGAGGGCGCGTCGCAGGGGGCGGCGCGGAGGAGGACTTCCATGACACGCACCATCCTGACCTACGGCCTGATCTCGGGCGTCATCATCCTGCTGGGCATCCTGGCGACCATTGTCTTCAACCCCGGCGGCCATTCGCACGGCAGCGTCTGGCTGGGCTATCTGATCATGCTGATCGGCCTGTCCTCCATCCTGCTGGCCGTGAAGTCGTATCGCGACAAGGTGCTGGGCGGGGTCATCAAGTTCTGGCCGGCCTTCCTGATCGGCCTCGGCGTCGCGGTCGTGGCGACCATCGCCTACGCCGCCGTGTGGGAAGTCTATCTGGCCCTCACCCACTATCGCTTCATGGACGAATACACCGCCAGCATGCTGGCCCAGAAGAAGGCCGCCGGCGTCAGCGGCGCGGAGTACGCCGCCTTCGCCGCGCAGATGGAGCAGATGAGGACGAGCTACGCCAACCCGCTGTTCCGCGTGCCGATGACCATGGCCGAGATCGCCCCGGTAGGCCTGCTGGTCGCCCTGGTCAGCGCGGGCCTGGTGCGCAATTCGAAGTTCTTGCCGGCGAAAGCCTAGAGCCGCGTCTGT
>JAEXJH010000491.1 GCA_023445955.1 Pseudomonadota bacterium | reverse complement strand
CGCCCCTCACCCTCCCCCCGCGGCGCGGCGGGCCCCGCCCTCCCCCAGGGGAGAGGGTGTCCGGTCGACGCCCTTACCTAAATCGCGATCGTCTTCAGCGGGTTGGGTCCATACCGGTTCGCCCCCTGCTCGCCGCCCATGACGCCTAGCTCGACCACCGCCCAGACGATCACCAGGCAGAACATGAAGTCCAGGAAGTGCTCGGGCTGCGGCCACACCGCGATCACCGCGATCAGCACCAGCAGCGACCACCAGCCCGACCGGCCGCGATCATGCAGGCGCTTGGACAGCACGCAGGCGCCCGAGAACAGCAGGGCCGGATAGACCAGCCAGCCGGTCAGCCAGTGCAGGGTGTAGCCGGCGATGGCTTCATACAGCACCGCCACGCCCAGGATCACGGCGCAGGCGATTAGGAACGGCGTCCGCGCCAGCCTGCCGTTCGACGACAGGAACAGCTCCGCCCATTCGCTACGATCGCTCATTTCGCCTCAGCTCCGACTCGTCTCGGCAATCTAGGCACTGACTTAGGCGAACTCCACCAGCACCTCGTCGGCCGCGACCGGGTCGCCGCCCTTGGCGTTGACGGCCTTCACCACCCCATCCCGCTCGGCGCGGATGATGTTCTGCATCTTCATGGCCTCGAGCACGCAGACCACCTCGCCCTCGCGGACCTGCTGGCCGGCGGTGACATCCATCGAGACCACCAGGCCCGGCATGGGCGACAGCACCAGCTTGGAGGTGTCGGCGGCCTGCTTCTCGGGCAGCATGTCGTGCAGTTCCGCGTTGCGCGGGGTCAGGACCAGCACCCGGGCCTTGGCGGCGCGGTGGCGGATGTCGAAGCCCTCGGCGGCCGGCGCGGCCTGGACCGTGAACACCTTGCCGCCCAGGGCCGCCTTGAACACCGGCTTGCCCGGCCGCCAGTCGATGTCGGTCAGGGTCAGGGTGCGGCCCTCGTCGAGCAGCTCGACGGAGATGTCGCCCTCCCCGCTGACCTTCACGCGGCGCTTGGCGTGGCCGACGGCGACGATCCAGTCGGCGCGTGGCGGACCGGCCAGGCCCGAGGCGTAGGACCGGGCGCGGGCGGCGTAGACCCGCTGCATGGCCGCGCCGACGGCGGTCAGGATGTCGATCTGCTCGGGCGTCGGCTCCGTGCCATGGAAGCCCTCGGGGAACTCGTCCTTGATGTAGTTGGTCGAGATCTTGCCGGACCGGAAGCGCTCCTGGTCCATCACCGCGGCCAGGAACGGGATGTTCTGGCCCAGGCCCTCGATGTGGAAGTCCTCCAGCGCCCGGCCCATGCCGTCGATCGCCGCGATGCGGGTCGGGGCCCACGCGCACAGCTTGGAGATCATCGGGTCGTAGTACATCGAGATCTCGTCGCCCTCGCGGACGCCGGCGTCGTTGCGGACCGTGTAGCCGTCCTGCTCGCCTTCCGCCGGCGGGTCGTAGCGGACCAGGCGGCCGATCGACGGCAGGAACTTGCGGTACGGGTCCTCGGCGTAGATGCGGCTCTCGATGGCCCAGCCGTTGATCTTCAGGTCGGCCTGGCCGAACGCCATCTTCTCCCCGTAGGCCGAGCGGATCATCTGCTCGACGAGATCGAGGCCCGTGATCAGCTCGGTGACCGGGTGCTCGACCTGCAGGCGGGTGTTCATTTCCAGGAAGAAGAAGCTCTTGTCCTGGCCGGCGACGAACTCGACCGTGCCGGCGCTGTCGTAGTTCACGGCCTTGGCCAGGGCGACGGCCTGGGCGCCCATGGCCGCCCGGGTGGCCTCGTCCAGCAGGGGCGACGGAGCCTCCTCGATGACCTTCTGGTTGCGGCGCTGGATCGAGCACTCGCGCTCGAACAGGTGGACGACATTGCCGTGCTTGTCGCCCAGCACCTGGATCTCGATGTGGCGCGGGCTCTCGATGAACTTCTCGATGAAGATCCGGTCGTCGCCGAAGCTGGCCTTGGCCTCGGCGCGGACGGCCGGGAAGCCTTCCTCGACGTCCTTGCGGGTCCAGGCCACGCGGATGCCCTTGCCGCCGCCGCCGGCCGACGCCTTGATCATCACCGGATAGCCGATCTGCTCGGAGATCGTCACGGCCTCGGCGGTGTCGGCGATCTCGCCGATGTGGCCGGGCACGCAGGACACGCCCGAGGCCTGGGCGAACTTCTTGCTCTCGATCTTGTCGCCCATGGCCTGGATGGCGCCGGGGTTGGGACCGATGAACACGATCCCCTCGTCGGCGCAGCGCTGGGCGAAGCCGGCGTTCTCGGACAGGAAGCCGAAGCCCGGGTGCACGGCTTGCGCGCCCGTCTGCTTGCAGGCGGCGATGATCTTGTCGGCGACGAGATAGCTCTGGGCGGCCGGCGAGGCGCCGATGTGCACGGTCTCGTCGGCCATCTCGACGGCCAGGCTGCCGGCGTCGGCGTCCGAATAGACCACCACCGTCTTGATACCCAGGCGGCGGCACGTCTTGATCACGCGGACGGCGATCTCGCCTCGGTTGGCGATCAGAATCTTGGAAAACATCGCAACTTCCGCCCAAAGATTTTGTGCTTTGCAGCACGGCCTATCAGTCCCCGTCGGGTTTGCAAGCTTGCCCTTAGGGCGCTAAACCTTCGCCTAGGCATGACACCGGTTTCCATTAGTGCGGAAATCGTGATGGCGCGCCACCGGGAGGAGACAATCTATGAAGGCGATTTTCCTGGGCTCGGCCTGCGCGCTGATCCTCGCCAACGCCGCTGCGGCCGCTCAAAGCGCTGAACCGGCGCTGCTGTTCAAGGTCTCGGGCGACAAGGGCCTGACAGCCGACGTCGCCGCCGGTGACCCCATTCCCAACTTCGCCGACAAGGTCACGCCGATCGCCGACGGCAAGGCCGGCAAGGGCTTCCACGCCGAGGACGACGGCGTCGTCTCGTGGAACGCGCCCGGCAACATCCAGGCCCAGCGCGGCACGCTCTCGTTCTTCTGGCGCTCGGGCTATCCGGTCGGCGTCGCGCCGTTCGTGATCTTCCGCGTCGGCTATGCCGACCACAGCAGCTGGGACATGGCGTTCCTGCGCATCGACTGGAACGGCCACGGCTTCGACGCCTTCGTCACCGACAATGGCCTCTCGCGCACCCGCGTGTCGTTCAAGGTCGACAAGACCCCGGCCGCCGACGCCTGGACGCACCTGGCCTTCACCTGGGACGAAACCACCGGCGTCCAGCTCTATGTCGACGGCAAGCTGGCGGCCAAGAAGGAGACCAAGGCGGTCTACGACGCCGGTCTGGACCAGTTCGGCGTCGCCGGCCGCGTGGTCGCCCCGCACCAGGTGCAGAGCCGCTACAACTTCACGCGCGGCGGCGACCTGGACGAACTGCGCATCTACGACCGCCCGCTTAGCCCCGACGCCATCGTCGCCCTCTCGCGCAACGAAGCGCCGGCCGCCGCTGCGCCCGTCGCCACGCTCGACGATCCGGCCATCCACGCCGCCTGGAAGCAGCGCTACGGCTGGAACAAGGACCTCCCGCCCCTCCTGACCGACGACAAGACCACGATCCGCAAGGTCGAGTTCGCCGACGCCAAGGACATCAAGGAATGGATGTGGAAGGGCACGGACGGCATCGCCGAGACCACCTGGCCCGGCGTCTACAACCGCTCGCGCCTGCCCGGCCGTAACGACTACTTCCAGCTCCCGGACTGGAACGTCTATGTCGACGGCGGCAAGGCCCTGACCCTGATCCTGCCCGACGAGCCGGTGAACCGCATCGAGATCCAGGGCCCGGCCTATGGCGACCTCAGCTGGGCGGCCAAGGCCGGCGACAAGGGCGCTTTTGTCGGTACGCGTCCCAAGGACCAGGAGCGCACGGTCAGCACGCTGGCCAAGCCGCTGACCGGCGGCGTTCTGACCTTCACCAACGTGGCCCAGGAGACCCCGATCCAGGAGATCTGGGCCTATAACGTCACCGCCGGCGCCGAGCCCAAGGACGCGTTCAAGATGAGCTACACGGTCCGCGCCGACGTGGCGCCGGACTATCTGAACCTGGCCAGCCTCAACGCCTACATCACCGGCCGCCACCCGGCCGGCGAGCGCGCCACCGTCGTGGCCCTGCCGGAAGGCGCGCCGAGCCGTAAGCGTCCCGCCAGCGACCTCACCGCCAAGGGCCTGCCGATCGTCCACGTGCTGATCCCGTCGGGCTTCGGCGACGCGCCGGCGGCCCAGGCCCTGGCCCGCAACTGGGCCTATGGCTGGGAGAACGCTCGCGACGGCCTGGACGGCGTGGCCATCGACATCCCCGCCCTGCCCGGCGCGGCGGGGACGACCATCCCGCTGAACATCCAGGTCAAGGACCTGATCTGGCCGGGCCGCAACATGATCGACGTCAGCGTCTCGGTGAAGGCCGGCGAGGCCCGCACCGTCTGGCTGGACATGCGCGACCGCATCCTCACCCCCGACAGCCTGTACCTGACCATCGCCGCCGACAGCACCGAGTTTGGCCCGAAGGCGCTGGACGGCGCCAAGATCCGCCTAGTGCTGAAGGACCGCGACAAGGCCAAGGTCGAGCATGTCGCCGACCGCCTGAACCAGGTGAAGGACAACTGGGCCTTCCTGGTCGAGGAGCACACCACCTCCAAGCGCCAAGGCCTCTATCGCCGCCTCTATGCCGACATCTCCGACCTCTTGAAGATCGATCCCGACAACCAGGTCGGCCGCGAGTACTGGGGCGACATCACCTATGGCAGCCAAGGCTGGCCCGCGTTCGAGCAACCCAAGCCGGCCAACGGCGAGCCGCTGTGGGCCTTCCGCCAGCTGGAAGACCTGAAGCTGGTCGCCAAGTTCGTCAACTGGTGGGTCGACGAGCGCCAGGCCGACTTCGGCGACTTCGGCGGCGGCATCTCGGACGACACCGACCTGCTGCAACAGTGGCCGGGCGTGATCCTGATGGGCGTCCAGCCCGACAAGCTGACGACCTCGCACGACCGCCTGGCCGACGCCGCCCACAAGAACGGCATGTTCACCGACGGTCTGTCGACCATCGTCACCGACGAGCTGCACGCCTACGAGGAGGGCATCAACTCGGACGCCGAGGCGATGTACATCCACTACGGCGAGCCGAAAGCGGTCGAGCGGATGTTCGCCACCGTGAAGGCCCTGCCCCGGGTCATCGACAAGAACCCGGCCGGCCACGTCCACTTCAACACCAACTGGTACAGCGGCAAGATCTCGTACCGCGAGGGGCCGTGGGAGTGGCAGAAGCCGTACTCGTTCGGCGTCACCCACCCGGCGATCCTGTCCAGCGACTACAATGGCGACAAGACGGCCCGCGACCTGGTCATCGGCCTGGCCGACGGCTACCTGGCCCACGTCGCCAAGGACGGCTCCTACCCCAACGAGATCAACTGGCGCAGCGACGCCGAGCGCGGCGGCACGGTGCTGCAGGGCTCGGGCGCGGACGGTCCGTTCCAGGTGTTCTGGCAGGCCTATCGCCTGACCGGCGACCAGAAGTACCTGGTCCCGATCAAGTGGCGGATCTCCAAGAACGGGATCAAGTCGCTGGGCAATATCAACGAGAACGCCCTGACCGAGATGGGCCTGGCCGACGGCGCCAAGGACCAGATCCTGGCCGCCGCCAAGAAGGGCGGCGCGCTGGAGCGCTACTCGGCCTGGACCCTGACGGGCGACAAGAAGTTCCTCGAGGACCTCTACGCCGACGAGATCCAGTTCAACGACCAGCACATGTACATGCACACCGAGGGCCACTGGTGGTCCGACCGCGTGGAGCTGCCGTCCGACATCCTGCAACGCACGCGCCTGGGCGGCATCGCCAACAAGCGCAGCCAGATGACCCCGGGCCACACCGTCTCGTGGCGCTTCGACGGCGTCGACGGCACGGACGTGGCGCTGCTGGTCAAGGACGCCACCAAGACCGCCTTCAAGGTCATCGCCTACAACACCACCGACAAGCCGGTGACGGCGACCATGACCGGCTGGAACGTGGCGCCGGGCCAGTGGAGCCTGTCGCAAGGCCTCGACACGAACGGCGACGACACCATCGATGGTTCGGCCGAAACCCGCGCCCTGCCCTTCGAGCGCAGCCTCTCGACCAAGGTCACCCTGGCCCCGCGCCAGACCACGGTCATCGACATGAAGCTGGTCACGGCCGGCGATGATCCGGCCAAGCGCGCCGACCTCGGCATCGGTCGCGACGACGTCGTGGTGAAGAGTTCGGCGATCACCGCCAAGGTCCACAGCCTGGGCGCCCAGGACGCCGCGCCGGCCAAGCTCGAGCTGGTCGACGCGGCCGGCAAGGTGCTGGCCACCGCCCCGACCCCGGCCCTGAAGGCCCCGAGCGACCTGCTGCCCAAGACCGCTTCGATCAAGCTGAAGATCCCGGCCGGCGTGAAGGCTCAGGGCCTGCGCGTCCGCATCGTCACGACCCAGCCCCAGAACACCACCCTGAACGACGAGGTCGTGCTGCCATGAAGACCCTAGCCCTGATCGCCGGCCTGCTCCTGACCGGCGGCTCTGCCCTGGCCCAGACCGCCCAGCCGCCGGTTCCGGTCTCGCCGCCTTATTCCAGCCGGGTGATCACCCTGGCCGAGGCCAAGGCCGTGGTCGCCGCCGCCGAGGCCGAGGCCCGCAAGAACGGCTGGACCATGGTCATCACCGTGCTGGAGTCGAACGGCCAGCCGGTCCTGACCGAGAAGATGGACGGCACCCAGTACGGCTCGGGCGAGGTCGCCCACAAGAAGGCCGCCACCGCCGCCAACTTCCGCAAGCCGTCGTCCTATTTCCAGGACGCGGTGAAGGCTGGGACACTGAACGCGATCTTCACCGGCGCCATGGCGCTGGAGGGCGGCGAGTTGCTATTGGTCGACGGCAAGATCGTCGGCGCGATCGGCGTCTCGGGCGGCACCGCGGTGCAGGACGGCCAGGTGGCGCGGGTGGGCGTGGCGGCGATCAGGTAGGCCCCGTCTCCGCTCTTCCCGGCGAAAACTCCCGCGCGAACATCGCCTCATACCCCGCGATCATCTCCTCGGCCTCCGGGGCGACCAACCGCGCCACGGCCGCCGCGAAGCTCACCGGGGCCAGGCCCGAGGCGCTGACCACCTTGCCGTCGGTCACCGCGCGCGGCGTGTCGACATAGTGCTCGGCGCCCGGATAGTCCTCGACGGTCTTGGCCAGCCATTCGGCGCCGTTCGAGGTGTGCTTGCGACCCTCGAACAGGCCGGCATGGGCCAGGGCCGTAGTCCCGGCGCAGATGCCCGCCACGGGCTTGCCGTCGGCGAAGGCCTGACGCAGCAGGCCGCTGACCGCCTTGTTCTCGCCCTCGGCCCAGGCGTCGCTGCCAATCAGGATGAACAGGTCGGCGTCGTTCAGCACCGGATCGTCGAAGCGGTAGTCGGCCGCGGCCAGCACGCCGCCGATCGAGGTCTCGGGCTCGCCGTCCGGCGTGGCGATCTCGATCTGCACCTTCAGCTCGCGGCGCAGCAGCGCCAGCACGCTCCCGGCCTCCCAATCGGCCCAGCCCGGCTGCAGGAATGCGACGGCGACGGTCATGCTGATCTCCTCACGGGGGTGCTACCGGACGAACGCCCGAACACCTACATTGGCTGTCATGACAGACACAGCCGCCCTTTCAACCGCCGGATTCGACCTG
Source organism: Pseudomonadota bacterium (assembly GCA_023445955.1). GTDB lineage: Bacteria > Pseudomonadota > Alphaproteobacteria > Caulobacterales > Caulobacteraceae > Caulobacter. The sequence continues at coordinate 2,669 of JAEXJH010000491.1, read as the reverse complement.
ACGCCGCCGAACGAGGCCGAGCGTGAACGCCTGGAGGCCGACCTGACGGCCGAAGAGGCGCGAGTCCTTTTGCATCACGGCACCGAGGCCCCGTTCTGCGGCGGCCTGCTGGGCGAGAAGAGCCCCGGCGTCTACGCCTGCCGCCTGTGCGGCCTGCCGCTGTTCAAGCACGAGACCAAGTTCGAGAGCGGCACCGGCTGGCCCAGCTTCTACGCGCCGTTCGCCGAGGACCACGTGGTCGGCATCCGCGACGACTCGTACGGCATGGTCCGCATCGAGACCCGCTGCGCCCGCTGCGACAGCCACCAGGGCCACGTCTTCCCGGACGGCCCGGCCCCGACGCGCCTGCGCTACTGCATCAACTCTGTGTCGCTGCAGTTCGTGAAGTCCGGCGATCCCCTGCCCGATCCGCTGCACCGCGGCGACAAGATCGCGGCTTAAAAGTCCGGAGAATTTGGGGGCGAGATCGCGGTCTCGCCCCAGCTTTTCTTAATTCCTATCGAATTGATATGAATCGTCCTGAGCCGGCGGAATGGGGCATCTCCGCTGGGTAGCCAGAGCCATGCCATGACCCCGACTTCCGCCATCTTCGAAGCCCCGCGCCGCGACCGCAATGACCCGCCGATCCTGATCGTGCCGGGCCTCTACAACTCCGGCCCCGACCATTGGCAGAGCCACTGGGAGCGCGAGTTGCCCAACGCCCAGCGCGTCGACCAGCAGGACTGGGAGCATCCGCTGCTGGGCGACTGGACCATCAGCCTGGCCGAGGCCGTGCGCCAGAACCCCGGCGCGATCCTGGTCGCCCACAGCCTGGGCTGCGCCCTGATCTGCCACCTGGCCCAGGTCACCGGCGGCCGCGGCGTCGGCGGCGCCCTCCTGGTCGCCCCCGCCGACGTCAACCGCGAGGGCCCGGCCGGCCGCCTGCTGGTGGGGTTCTCCCCGATCCCGCGCCAGCGGTTGCCGTTTCCGAGCCTGGTCGTGGCCAGCCGGGATGATCCGTATGTCGAGATCGAGCGAGCGGAGGCGTTTGCGCGGAGTTGGGGGTCGGAGTTCGTCGACTTGGGGCGCGCGGGGCACATCAACGTCGATAGTGGCCACGGGACTTGGGTGAAAGGACGCGGATTGCTGCGAGGACTGATCCAGCGAGTGCAGGCGGAGAAGAGCTTCTAAGACGGGGTGTTCAGCGCGCCGCGCCTACACTCGAGACGCTGGCGCAACCCAGGCGTTCCGTCGCGCCACAACATTCTGAGTCGCGGTATCACGGACCACGATCTTCAGCTTCGCGCGTTGGATACCTACACTAAAGACCTCTGCCGTTAGGGAGAACAGTCCCGCGGTGCCTTCGACCAGAAACATTGGCATGGCGACCGTCCGTGCGGACTGCTCTCGATTCAACAGCTGGCCGACCAGTCGCTCCGCCGTGTACGGTCGACTGGCCAGCGGCGACTGGAGAGCAACAGTCGCGCCCGGCGGCTTGATCACCGTCACTTCGGCCTGCAAACCCGCCTGCTCGGACTTGGCTTGGTAAGAGATATCAACGTCGAAGTGGTCGTTGACTCCTTCTTCCCGGGTCGAGCGCATCCGGAGACGCCCTCGTCGCGCATCCCACGCATCGTAGCCCCGCCATACGAGCGTCACCGCACCCGCGATGGAGCCGCCAGTTTTCATTATTTCCCACAGAGTGCTGAGATCCATTCGCTCCTCTCTCTACCTGGGAGGCGAGCATGACCGCGCACACGACCAAGGTCGAGCTTGGGCCAGCTTCATCGCGCTAATCATCAGAAGACAGTTGGTGCGGGCGGTCGGGGTCGAACCGACACTCCTTTCGGAACCGGATTTTGAGTCCGGCGCGTCTACCAGTTTCACCACGCCCGCAGGCTTCGCGTCTCCGCGAAGGGCGGTCTTCGTAGCAGGCGTTGGCGGGGCGGTCTAGCATCGTCGGAACGGAGATTCCCGATGCTGAAACCCGGCCATCGCAACCTGATCACCGACATCCCCGGCCTGCGGGTCGGCTGCGTCGAGGACGAGGCCGTGCGCACCGGCGTGACGGTCGTCATCTGCCCCGAGGCCTGGACGGCGGCGGTCGATGTGCGCGGCGGCGGGCCGGCGGTGCGCGAGACCGACACCCTGCGGCCGGAGAACAGCTTCTCGAAAGCCCACGCCGTCTGCTTCTCGGGCGGATCGGTGTTCGGCCTCGGCGCGGCGGACGGGGTGGCCGTGGCGCTGTCGGCGCGGGAGCACGGCCTGAAGCTGTCGCCGGGGACGCCGGCCATCCCGATCGTGCCGGCCGCCTGCCTGCACGACCTGGGCAATGGCGGCGACAAGGCCTGGGGCCTGTCCCCGCCTTACCGGGAGCTGGGCATGAAGGCCGTCGCGGCGGCGGGCGAGGACTTCCCGCTGGGCGCGTTCGGGGCCGGGCGCGGGGCGATGGCGGGGATCCGCAAGGGCGGACTGGGCTCGGCCTCGATCGACCTGGGCGGCGGCCTGATCGTGGCGGCCCTGGTGGCGGCCAATCCGGTCGGCACGCCCTACATGCCCGATGGCGAGACCTTCTGGGCCTGGCCCTACGAGATCGACGGCGAGTTCGGCGGTCGGCGGCCAGGCGCGGACATGCCGCCGTCCACAGAGCCGATCCCCGACGATTCGAAGCTGGCCGCGCGACTCAAGGC
>JAEXJH010000490.1 GCA_023445955.1 Pseudomonadota bacterium | reverse complement strand
CGGCCGGGTGATGCTGCGCGAGACCGCCAGCCGCAGCCGCCAGCGCTCGTCCAGGGCGATGGCCAGGTTGGCGCTGGGCAGCACCACGCCATGCGCGCCGGTGTAGCGCACAGGCTTGACCTGCATGTAACCCGTCGACGAGACGCCCAGCAGCGTGCCGGCCACGTCCGTGCGGGTCCGCGCGGTCCGCACGCCGACATTGCCGGTCGTCGGCAGGCCCAGCACCGTCGTGGAGAAATCCAACCGGCCATAGCCGGCCCAGATCCGCTCGCCGACCTTGTAGGAGCCTTGCAGGTCCGCCCCCGTCGGGGTCAGGGCGGTGGCGTCGACCACGACCCCGTCGGCCTCGCCCGGCAGCACGAAGCCCGCGCGAAAGGCTGTGAAGTCGGCGCTGGTCCAGGCTGGCGGCCGCTTGCCGATCAAGCGATCGAAGGCGTCGTCCGGCGCGCTCACATCGAAGAAGCCGGCGTCCACGACGGTCCCCGGCCTGGGCGCGGCCTCACGGTCCCGGCGCTGAAAATTCCGCCCACGGTCGGTGACCTGGCCGCCCAGGCGCAGGCGCTCGACGCGCAGCGGCCCTAGCGTCCAGTCGACCGGCCGCTCGGCGGCGATCAGGCCGGTGACGTCATGATCCTCCACGTGAGTGGCGCGAACCCCATAACGCGAGAAGGTCAGCTGGCCAGGATCGGCCAGGTCGAACGACGTCGACAGCAGCGGCGCCTTACGGCTCTTGATCAGGTCGGGACCCAGGTCGAAGGCATAGGATACGCCCAGCGGGCTGACCGCGCCGATCCGTTGCAGCGGCGTGTCCAGGTTCGAGCGCGCGCTGGACAGGCTCAGGCGCGGCTCCAGGCTCCAGGCCCCGGCGTCGGCCTTCATGGACAGGCTCAGTGAGACATTGTCGTGGACCTGGTCGGAGACCTCCAGGTTGTTGCCGATCTGGCCGGCGGCGATGCGACCGCCGGCGAGGACGCCGTCCTTGATCCGTGCGTCACCCGTCGCCACGGCCTGAGCCACATAGTCGCCGATGCCGTAGACGATGCGGTCCTCGCGGATCCCGTTCTCGAAGCGCGAGACCAGGGTGTCGAGATAGAGCATGACAGTCGGCGCGACCCGCCACTCGGCGCCGACGAAGGCCGTGGTCCGCGCCCGCTGTTCCTGCTCGACCGTGGTGCGGACGTCCTCGGGCGCCGTCAGCGGCTGGCCGTTGATGACGAAGTCGCGGTAACGCGAGATCTGGAAGCGGTCGTACTGCACCTCGCGCCGCTCGGTGGAGACGCCGGCCACCACGCCCAGCCGATCGTCGGCGCGCCGCCAGCGGCCCGAGATCGCCACGTCCGGCGAGACCGCGCCAGAGCGAACCTCGGCATGGGCGTCGGCGCGGATCGACAGGTACGACGGCCCCTCCAGCCCGCGCACCGTGCGGATATCGATATTGGAGCCGATGCCGCCGTCGACCAGATCCGCCGTCGCCGACTTGGCCACCACCGCCCCGGCCAGCAGGTCGGCCGAGAGGGCGCGGAAACGGAACTGACGGCCACTCTGGGTGGAGTTGCGGATGTTCTCGTTGAACGCCACCGGCGCGCCGTTCAGGGTCACCGACTGGAACAGCGGCCCCAGGCCGCGAACGCTAACGAACTGCCCCTCGCCGACCTCGCGCTCAATGGCCACGCCCGGCACACGCTGCAGGGCCTCGGCCAAGTTGGCGGCGGGCAGCTCGCCGATGCGGCCAGCGGAGACGGCGTCGATGATCGCGTCGGCGCGGCGCTTCTGCAGCAGCGAGTCCTCGATCCCGGCCACGAACGCGGCGGTGATCGTGACCTCGTCCAGATCGACCGGCGCTTCCGGCGCGGGCGCGACGCGCGGCTTGGCAGGCCCAGCCTCGGCCCAGACGCGGACCGAGGCGTGGTCGGCGATCTCGTAGCGCAGGCCGGTTCCGGCCAGCAGCCGCTTGAGCGCCTCCTGCCAGGGCATGATCCCGGAGACGGCGTTGGCGCGATAGCTGTGACCAGGCTCGGTGGACAGGGCGAAGGCGCAGCCGGCCTTCAGGCACAGGCTCATCAGGGCGGCGCGGGCGTCCTGGGCGGGGATGTCGAAGCGCGGTGGGGCGGCCGCCTGCGCGAGCGCCGGCGCGGTCACGGCCAGCGCCGCGATCGTCAGGGCGGACACGCGGCGGAAAGACATGCGGCGACTGGTGAAAACCCCCGGCGCTGCGGGGCGCCCAAGGTCTGGTAACGCTCGTTCGTGACAGGTTCGCGAAGCTATCTGGCCGTCGCGACAACCTCGCCGGGACCGGTGCTCTTCAGCATCACCGGCAGCACCTTGGCCGCGCGATCGATCACCGTTCCGCGTCCATCCAGCGGCAACATCGCGGTCACCCGCTGGCGACCCAGAGCCGGGTCGGCCAGGCGGATCTTCGCGTCGGTGTAGCGCCCCAGCTCGGCCAGGACCTCGGACAGCGCCGCGTCCTGGAACACCAGCCGGCGCTGGCGCCAGGCGACGGCGGTGGCCGGGTCGATCCGGGCCTCGCGCCGCACCGCGCTGCCGGCCTGGTAGCTGACCTGGTCGCCGGGAACGAGACGGACGGGCTCGGCCGAGGCTCGGGGCTGCGAGACCTCGACCGAGCCCTCCAGCAACTCCACCCGGGCGCGCCCGTCGTGGAGGCTGGTGGCGAAATGGGTGCCGGTGACGGTGACCTGCCGGTCGGCCAGGGCCACCTGGAACGGATGGACCTTGTCGTGCGCCACGGCGAAATAGGCCCCGCCCTTGTCCAGCGACAGGCGGCGGACC
>JAEXJH010000489.1 GCA_023445955.1 Pseudomonadota bacterium | reverse complement strand
GGGTGGCCCACTGGATGCTGGACCCGGCGACGGGCGAGCCGTGGGGAACCTCGGAGGCCGTGGCCATCACCTTCGACCTCGACGCCCGCAAGGTGGTGCCGGTCACCGACGCGGCGCGGACGGCCCTGGCCAGGCACGAGGTCGCCGGGCTGGCGCTCTAGCCATTTCCTGGCCACCATGCCGCAGAATCGACCCGCCGGGAGGGCGCGTAGTGCTTGATCGTGTGCCCTACGGGCTGGTGATGCCGACCATCTACGGCCCGGTGATCGTCAACCGCCATGACATCAACCAGACCAACCACCTCCTGAAGACCGGCCGCGCCCATGGCCACGACAGCATCGACATGATCTCCAAGCTGTCGGTGCTGAAGGGGCCCGAGCCCTTCGTCCTCGATGTCGGAGCCAATTTCGGCCTGTTCGCGCTGGGCCTGGCCAGCCTGCTGGGCGGGCGCGGGGTCTATCACTGCTTCGAGGCCCAGCGGATCCTGTTCAACATGATCGCCGGCTCGGTGGCGCTGAACGGCTACACCAACATCTTCTGCCACCACGTCGCGGTCGGCGAGGACGCCGGGGCGATCGAGATCCCGCAGTTCGACTACAATCAGGCCATGAACTTCGGCAGCGTCGAGTTCGGCGACCAGCAGCGCGAGCGCCTGTCGCAGGAGCGGGGCGATGATCCCGACAAGCGCGAGTTCGTGCCGATGCGCACGCTGGACAGCTTCGGCTTTCCCAAGGTCGACATCCTGAAGGTCGATGTCGAGGGCATGGAGCCGCAGGTGCTGCGCGGGGCCGACGCCCTGATCGACGCCCACCGGCCGCTGATGCTGGTCGAGCACCTGAAGTCCGACAGCCAGAGCCTGGCCAAACAGATCATGGCCAAGAACTACAAGCTCTATGCCCTATCGGACGACTTCGTCTGCATCCCGAACGAGCTGGCGCACCTGATCCCAGACCCGACTTAAGCCCGGCCTAGGCGGTCGCCATGTCGAACAGGGCGTCGCGCACCACGTCGGGACGCTCCATCGGCAGGAAGTGGGTCGTGCCCGCGACGGTCTCCATCTTCACGGCCTTGCCGCGCCGCGCGAAGCCGTCGCCGGCCATGCAGGTCGAGTGCTTCTCGGCCTTGAGGATCCGCACCGGAACCTTCACCTGCCGCACCGCCCGCCACGGATCGTGGGCCTGGGCGGCGTAGTTGGAGGCTTCCCACGCCGGGGCGCAGGCCAGTTCGACCTTGCCGTCCTCGCGCTGGGTGAAGCCGCCGGCGACATAGTCGGCCAGCATGGTCTCGGGCCAGGTCTTGAAGGCCCCGCGGCCCTTGTAGCCGGCGAACACCTGCTCGCGGTCGTCGAACACGGCCCGGCGGCGCAGGGCCGACCGGACTAGCGGCATGTGCTTCCACAGGCGTCCCGAGGTCCATGGCGCCTTGGCGTAGAGGGTGGCCAGCCACGGCATGATCACCGGATCCAGCAGGACGAGACCCTTCACGCGATCGGGGCGCTCGGCGGCGGCCAGCAGGCTGACGGTGCCGCCCATCGAGTGGCCGGCCAGCACCGCCGGCGGGCCGTCCAGGGCGTCGAGCAGGCCGGTCAGGTCATCGCGCAGATCGCGCCACGACCGGCGGCCTTCGGGAATGGCGGGCAGCGTGGTGTCGCCGTGACCGCGCTGGTCGATGGCCAGGATCCGCAGGCCCGCCGCCAGGGGCGACAGCAGCACGCGATAGGTCTGGGCGTTGAAGCCGTTGGCGTGGACGAACACCACGTCGATCGGCCGGTCCTGCGAGCCAAACTCCAGGGCCGCGATCTCGCCGCCGGGGACGGCCACGGAGCGCTTGCGAGGTTCGCGAAAGACGGCCGCGTCCATCAGCTTGGCTCCCTGCGGGTGATCGGTCTTAAGTTAGGCCTCCGAACCCCCGCCGTCCATGAGGCCCCGATGAATAAGCTCGCGACCATCGGCTACGAGACCGACACGCAGGGCGGGATGATCGATCGTCTGAAGGCGGCCGATGTCGAGCTGGTGCTAGACGTCCGCGCCGTGGCCAGCTCGCGCAAGGCCGGGTTCTCCAAGACCTTGCTGGGAAACAGCCTGAAGGACCAGGGCATCGACTACCTGCACCTGCGCCCCCTGGGCACGCCCAAGCCCGGCCGCGAGGCCGCTCGCGCGGGCCGCATCGACGAGATGCACGCGATCTTCAACGCCCATCTGGAAGAGCCGGACGCCGTGCTGGCCCTGGCCCAGGCGACGGCGCTGGCGCAAACAAAAAGGGTCGCCCTCCTTTGCTACGAGGACGACCCGAACTGTTGTCACCGCCGGATCGTCGCGGACCGGATCCGCGCGACCCTGAAGTGCGAGGTCGTGGACCTTTAGGCCTGCGTCACCTGCCACTCGCCGCGGGCGTCCTTGCAGGCGCTATAGCGCTGGCTGGAGACGCCCTGGCCGCCGCCCGACACCGAGGCGTCGATCACGCGGCAGCTCGCCACCTGCTGGCCGTAGGGACGCACCAGCGACGAGGCCGCGTAGCCGGTGGCATAGCCGTTGCGGCCGACCAGCACCCAGCCGCCCGGCTGAACCACGCCCAGGGCGTCGAAGCTCTCGCCGGCCGTCATCTTGCCGACCACCGCGCTCTTGGTCGAAGGACCGGCGCGCAGGTTGGCGTTCGCGTTGGCGACATAGGCGCCGCCGGCGGCCTCGAAGCTGGGCAGGCTCTGGACGCCCGCGCCGTAGCGGATGCTGCGGCCGTCGATCGGCGGGCCATAGCTGGACGAGACCACGGCGATGCGGCCCGAATTGCCGGTGCGCGAGTTCGACCACGTCTGGGCGACGCCGGTCTCCAGCGCCTTCTTGGTGGCCTGCTCGGCCAGGTTGGCGTCGGTGGTCTGCATGCGGCAGCCGATATAGCCGCCCGCCGCCGCGCCGGCGGCCGCGCCCACGAGCGTGCCGAGGGTCTTGTTCTTGCCGCCGACCTTGTTGCCCAAAAGGGCGCCGGCGGCCGCGCCGATCAGGGCGCCGCCTTCCTGCTTGCCGCCGGAGCCTTCGCAGGCGAACAGGCCGCCCAGGCCGCGCGACTGGGCCAGCACCGGCGCCGGCGCGGCGACCAGGCTGGAAGCCATGGCGGCGATGGCCAGGGCGGTGAACATTTTGCGGGTCGTCATGGCGGAGATCCTCTTCCGTCAGGTCAGTGTTGTCGTCGTCTCCCGCCCGGTTGATAGTGTTATCAACGATAAGGGAGACTTAGGCATGAGCGGCCACGATCAGGACGAATATAGCTGCTTCAAGGTCGAGATCGAGGCCGGCGTCGCGCACATCCAGTTGAAGCGCCCCGAAGCCATGAACACCATGACACGGCCCTTCTGGAACGAGCTTCCCGCAATTGTAAAAGATATTGATGACAACGCCCGCGCACGTTGCATCGTCATCTCCTCGACCGGAAAGCACTTCAGCGCCGGCATGGATCTTTCGGTGTTCACGGACGATGAGGGCGTCACCGCGTCGCGCGACGGCGACCGCCACGTGGCCGGCGAGAGCTTCCGCCGCTTCGTGCACGTGCTGCAGGACAGCTTCAGCTGCCTGGACAAGGCGCGGATGCCGGTGATCATCGCCATCCAGGGCGGCTGCATCGGCGGGGCGGTCGACTTCGTCAGCGCCTGCGACATCCGCTACGCCAGCGCCGACGCCTTCTTCCAGATCCAGGAGATCAACATCGGCATGACCGCCGATGTCGGCACCTTCCCGCGCCTGTGCAAGCTGATCCCCGAGGGCTGGGTGCGGGAGCTGGCCTATACCGGCCGCCGCTTGCCCGCCCAGCGCGCCAAGGAGATCGGCCTGGTCAACGAGGTGTTCGACACCCACGAGGCGCTGGTCGACCACGCCCTGGCGACCGCGCGCGAGATCGCCAGCAAGTCGCCGCTGGCCGTGGCCGGCAGCAAAGTGATGATCAACTACGCCCGCGACCACTCGATCGCCGACGCCCTGGACTACATCGCCACCTGGCAGACGGGGATGTTCTCCGGCGCGCACATGGCCGAGGCGTTCACCGCCAAGGCGCAGAAGCGGGACGCGGTGTATCCGGATCTGCTGCCGCTAAAGAAGAAGATGTGACCTGATTTCCCTCTCTCATAGAGAGAGGGAGGGGCCCGCCGCCAAGGGCGGTGGGAGGGTGAGAGGTTTCACCGCTGGCCGGCAAATCCCTCATCCCATCAATCGCTTCAGTTCGTCAGAGCTTCGTTCTGAGAGGGTGTAACCTCTCACCCTCCCACGCTTCGCGTAGGCCCCTCCCTCTCTCTAAGAGAGAGGGTTTCTTCCCTTCACCCCGCGTACGTAAACACCATCGGCGTGTCCGCCGCCGGCAGGCAGCTGCGGTCGACCGGCTTGGTCGGGTCCTGGAAGAAGCTGCGGATCATCTTGCGCGTACAGGGGCTGCCGCGGCTGACCCCGTGGGTGGCGTTGGTCACGATCACCACCTGCGAGCCCTGGTAGCCCTTGGCGGCGGCCAGGGTCAGGGGCGGCGGGCAGCCGGGGTCGATCTCGGCGGCCAGGAACAGGGTCGGGATGGCGGTCTTGACCGGCGCCTGCTCGACCTTCGAGATCGGGCCGACATCGACGCCCTTGCAGACGTCGTGGATGCGCTGCATCGACACCACCATCAGGCGGGCGACCGGATCGTTCTGCGTGCCGTCCGCCACGGCGGCGCGGCTCTCGAACGGGATCTCCTCCTTGCACAGGTGGGTCATGAACTGGCCCTCGCTGTAGTAGTCGCGGGCCTCGACGAAGTCAGCGACCGGCGACATGTCGCCCTCGATCACCTTCCAGATGTCGCGCGGCAGCACGCCGGCGGTGAAGTAGCTGGCGTCCATCAGCCAGCCGCCCAGGTCGTCGGCGGTATAGGTCTTGCCGCCCACGGTCTGCGGACCGGCCAGGAAGCGCTCGGCCACGACGGCCAGCTTGGCCTTCAGGTCGGGATAGCGCTTGGCGCACTCGGCCACGACCGCGCACTTGGCCATGACGATGTCGATCGAGGTCGAGACCATGGCCGGGCCGCCGACGGTCCAGTCGGCCTCGGGCGGCCAGGGCGAGTCCTGGACCACCGCGCGCACGCCTTGCGGCTCATGGGTCTGGATGGCCGCCTCGATGCGGGTGCCGTACGAGCCGCCGAACAGGTCGATCTGCTTGAAGCCCAGGAGCTTGCGGATGTCCTGGACGTCCTTGGCCACCTCGACGGCGTTGTAGCGCGAGATGTCGACGCCCTTGGCCTGGAAGGCCTTCAGGCAGGCGATGATGCCTTGGGCGTCCTGGTCGGTCGGCGGGCCGGCGTCGGTCAGGTGCGTGCCGGGGCAGTCGAGATTGGGGCTGGAGAAGCCGCCGCCGCGCTGGTCGATGAACACCCAGTCCTGGTCCAGCGCGACGAACTCGCGCGAGGCCTTGCTGGTCAGCATGCGCGGCAGGCCCTTCAGGGCCGAGCCGCCCGGGCCGCCGTGCAGATAGATCACCGGCGGCAGGCCGGCCTTGGGCTCCGAAGCGTGGACCACCGCGAAGGCGACCTTGATGCGACGGCTCTTGGCGCTGTCGCGGGTCTCGTCGACGACGAGGTTGAAGCAGTCGACCTTCAGGCCGCTGGCCTTGTAGTCGCCGGCGCAGGCGGTCTTCTCGAGCTTCGGCGCGGCCGCGTGTGCGGATCCAGCCAGGGCCGCCAAGGCAAGTGCGCCGGCGGCGGCGATCCAGGACAAACGCGACATCGAGAACTCCCACGGTTTTCGTGCATCAACACCAAGGTTAATGCTCACCGCAAGGCCTCTCGCCAAAAGCGGGGCTAGAACCGATAGGTCATCGAGACGACGCCCGAGGTTTGTGTCCGCTCCCTGACGATCGGGCTGTTCCTGGCGCCTCCGACGATGTTGCTGAGCGCGCCGGTCGCGACCAGGTTGATCCGGTCGTTGACGTGGTAGATCGCCGCCAGGCTGGCCGTCACGTCCTTGACCCCGCCGCCCGGATGGTAGACCGGCAGGCCCGAGGCCGCCGACTGCGCTCCGGTGACGCCGAAATAGCGATCGTTGTAGCTGCGATCGGCCCATGTGGCCGAGACCGCGGGCATCAGGACAAGGCGCTTGGAGAGCGGCACGGGGACCGCGATGCTGCTGTCGACCAGGGTTCCGTCGACGCCGCCGGACAGGACCTTGGTTGCGCCCAGGCTCAGGCGGACGCCGTGCCGCTTGTAGTCGACCGCGACCCGCGCACCGAGGCCGCTGCCCAGACGCCCGATCCCGGCCGGCGTGTCCGCCTGGCGGTAGCCGCGCACATAGGTGGTCGCCGCCGACAGGGTCAGTCGGCGGGTCTTGACCAGCTGGTAGCCGATCCCCTTGCGCGGGTTGGCGAAGAAGCGGCCGTACCGCAGCTCGATCACCGGCACGGCGACCAGGCGGTAGCGGTCCGATCCCTGGTATCGGGGCGCGCTGAGCAGCGCCACGCCCAGCACCGCCCGGTCCTGCATCAATGACGGGACGGTGAATGCCGGCGCTGCGGCCTCGGGCGCGCCGCCCGACGCGGGGTAAAGGATCATGTCTGGCCTCCTCGCCCCATAGACGCCGCGACGGCCGCGGTCCCCCATCGGCAGCATGACGACATCCGTTGTCGGGAGCGTGTCAGATTGCCGCGGCCGGGATTTTCAGGGGGCGGCGTGACGCGAGGCTAGAGGCCGGCGGGCATCTCGGCGTCGGTCAGGTCGGCGCCCGTCAGGTTGGCGCGGCTCAGGTCGGCTTCGATGAAGCGGGCCCGGGGCGCGCTGACGCCCTTCAGATTAGCGCCGCGCAGGACAGCGCGGGTCAGGTCGGTGCGGATCACCCGGTCCTCGGCGATCTTCAGCGGGCCAAGCTTGGCGCCGGTGAGATCCGCCCGGGTCAATTGGGCGCCGGCCAGGCGCGCGCCACGCAGGTCGGCCCCGCGCAGCTTGGCCCCGCGCAGGTCCGCGCCGGCCAGGTTGGCGCCCTGCAGCTGGGCGCCGTCCAGGTCCATGCCGAAGAACACCGCCTTGGGGGCCGAGAGCCCGCTGAGGCGGCGGTCCTTCAGGCGGCGCAGGGGACGGAAGTCGACATCGGCCAGGTTGCCGACCCGGCCGTCGCGGCCGTCGGACTTGCAGAACAGCTCGTGGGCTTCCAGCACCTCGTTGAGGGGCAGGTCGTCGACATAGATGATCGGCGGCGGCGCGCGCAGCACCTCGGTCAGGTCGGCGTCGGTCAGGTCCGCGCCGCTGATGTCGACGCCCACCATGATGGCCCGGCGCAGCGAGACCTTGGCCATCTCGGCGTTGTGCAGGTTGGCGCCCGACAGGTCCGCGCCGTCCATGACCGCATTGGTCAGCTTGGCGCCCTGCAGGGTGACGTTGGAAAGGTCGGCGTCGGTGAAGTCGGCCTGGCGCGCGAAGGCGCCCGACATCTGCGCCCCGTTCAGGTTGGCGCCCTGCAGCATGGCGTAGTCCAGCTCGCCCGGCCGCTTGGAGTGCTCCAGGATCCGCAGGCCCTTCTCCTCGTCCTGCACGGCGGTGACGCCCTCGCGCAGATCGCAGTTGGAGAGATTGGCCCCGCCCAGATTGGCGCCGCGCAGGCAGGCCCCGCGCATATCGCAGCGCGAGAGGTCGGCGTCGCGCAGGTCGCTATCGCGCAGGTCGGCGCCGTACAGCACCGCGCGGGTCAGCTTGGTCCGACGCAGCGAGGCCCCGCCCAGCAGCGCCCCGGTCAGGTCGGCCTCCGACAGGTCGACGCCGTCCAGGTCGTAATTGTTGAGGTTGACGTACTGCAGCACCGCCCGCCGGCCCTTGGGCAGACCCTTCATGTAGCGCGCATGAGCCTCCAGCACCTCGCGCACCACGGAGGCGTGCAGGTTGCGGATCAGGCTCGGTCGTGAAGACGCGGCGGCGGACATGGCGGTCGCGGAGGGCTCCGGCGGATACGCGGTGAACTGGGAAACGGCGCCCAAGGTGCCAGATCAGCTTTAAGCCATCGTTTAGAGCGTGGTCGATTGTCGCGGGGAACCGCGGTTTCTTACAACCAGCCCTTCCGCCTAAACCACATCAGCGGCAGCAGGGCGGCCAGGATCATCAGGCCGATGGCCATGGGGTAGCCTTCCAGCCACTGCAGCTCGGGCATGTGGACGAAGTTCATGCCGTAGATCCCCGCCACCAGAGTCGGCGGCAGGAAGATCACCGAGAAGACCGAGAACACCTTGAAGATCGAGTTCTGCTCGATGTTGATCAGGCCCAGGGCCGCATCCAGCAGGAAGGTGATGTTGCTGGCCACGTAGCTGGAGTGGTCGGTGATCGACTGGACGTCGCGCTGCAGCGATTTCAGGTGATCGCGCAGTTCCTTGGAGCCGTCGAACTGGTCGGCCAGGGCCGCGAAGCTGAGCAGGCGGGCCAGGCTGACCAGGCTGTCGCGGGCCTTGGAATTGACGTTCTGCGCCCGGCCCAGGCGGTTGAGGATGCTCTCGAACGCCGCCCCGCGCGGGCGGCTGAAGATGGCGCGCGACTGCACCTCGACCTCGGCGGCGGTGCGCTCGAGGATGTCGGCGGTGCGGTCGACGATGGCGTCCAGCAACCCGAGGAAGGTCTGCAGGCCGTTGGGGCACAGGCTGGGCTGGCGCTCGGCCTGGGCGGCGAACACCGAGAAGGCCTTGGGCTCGACATAGCGGATGGTGATCAGGCGGGGGCCGGCCAGCACGAAGGTGACGGGCGCGGCGGTCGGCAGGTCGCCGTCGGCGTTGACCAGCACCGTGGCGGTCATGAACGTGCCGCCGTCTTCCTGGTACAGGCGCGACGACGCCTCGATCTCGGCCATCTCCTCGCGGGTGGGCAGCAGGAGGCCGATCGACTGCTCGACGGCGACTTCCTCGGCGCGGGTGGGGTCGACCAGCTCGATCCAGACGGCGTCGTTCGGGACGCGCCAGTCGGGCGACAGGCCGCCGACTTCGAAGCCCGGCGCGCCATGACGAAGGATTCTAAGCATCGAGCCGCCCCTACTGCGGGTCGGGTGTGCCCCGGCCCGCGCGCAAGGTCAACGCGCTCCGACTAGCGGGGCGCGTTCTGCTTGTTGCTCGTGTCGCTCGACGAACCACCGCCGGCGGCGGCCTCGATCAGAGCGGCGATACGATCGGTCGAGTCGGCGGCCTGGCCGATGATGTCCAGCGGCGAGGAACGGACCGAGTTGGCGACCTGGTTGGCGGCCTGCTTGGCGGCCGAGACCACGGCGTTCTGGGCCATGGCGATCTTGCTGGTGGCCATGGCGATCTTGGTCGCCTGGGCGTCCTGGTAGATGAAGCCGTTGGTCGGATAGACGCTGGTGCCCAGGTCGCGGATCGGGTCGTACCAGACCTTGACCTGCGTCCAGTCGCCGTTGGGCGAGACGTCGACGACGGTGACGTCCTTTTCGATCTGGCCGCGATCGCCTTCGATGATCGACCAGTTGGCGTGGGTGACCTGGATCACCCGGTCGGTCAGCACCTGGCTGACGAAAGCCACGTGACCGAGATTCATGCGGGCGGTAGGCTTGAAGGAGAGCACCGAGCCGATCTTCGGGGTCGAACCCGTGTCGTACTTGCCGGCGGCTTGCGACCACCACGTGCGGGCGTCGCCAAAGATCTGGATACCCGACATCAGACGGGCGAACGGCACGCACTGCCAATAGCCATCTGCATTGGCCGCTACCGGCGCAAAGCAAATCATGGCGGCAGCGGCCAGGGAACCCAGAAGGGCCCTCGTCCGTTTCGTCATGCTGTGGGTACTCCCCCGCGTCACTGGGCTAAGGGATAACCCTGCCAGGGACTGGTGAAAAGAGTGTTTATGCCGCACCTGCGAGCGCCAAGCGGCGCTGTTTGCGGTTCTTGGCCAGAGACTTCATCCACTCCCGGCACGGATTTTCTATGACGTGATAGGAAATCGCCGACAACGGGATCAGCGCGGCGACAATTACGGCCCAGATTAGCAGCGGCAACTTGTCACCCTGGATATTGAACAGCTTGGCCGCGGCATTGATCGCCAGGATCTTCCACGGGATGCAAATCATGTAGGTCGAGTAGCTGATCTCGCCGAGATAGACGAAGACTGGCTGTCCAGCAAACTCGAAACCGGTCTTGGCGAGGGTCGCGAGCATGAAAATAAGCCCGCCCAAAAGCATGACAATCACCAGATCGGGTGCGGAAAACTGGATCGCCGCAAGCGTGGCCGTGCCCAATAAAGCGGCGCCGTAGCCGCTGAGTCGGCTAGGGAATCGGTCCGAGCGCCACAAGGCGTGCAGGGCGCAGCCGAACGCGAAACACGGCACGATGCGCAGCGCGCCCCACTTGATGGTCGCCTCGGTCAGCGGGAAACCCGCCAGGGCCTGGAAGGCGGGATAGAGCCCGGCGATCACCGCCAGGGCGCCCAGCACCGCCACGACAGGCCGCTCGCGCAGCTTCCACGCCGCGAAAGCGAAGGCCGGGAAGGTCAGGTAGGCGAACCACTCGGCCGAGATCGACCACGAGGCGTGGTTCCAGCCGGCCACGGGCGCGAAGCCCCAGGCGTGGACCAGCAGCAGGTTGGCCGGCAGCGACGGCCAGGACAGGATGTTGGGATCGACCCTCAGCCCCGCGACGCCGCCGGCGATGGCCATGGCCCCGACGCCGACCAGGGTGGCCAGGTGCAGCGGATAGACCCGCGCCAGCCGGTTCCACAGGAAGTCGCCATAGCGGAACCGCCCTTCCCCGAACCCGCTCAGATAGACGTGGCACAGGATGAAGCCCGACAGGACGAAGAACGCCTCGACCCCCAGATAGCCCTTCTGCGCGATCGCCGGCGTGAAGCCGACGTCCAGCTTGGGCCAATAGTGGAACATCACCACCCAGAAGGCGGCGAAGAACCGCAAGGCGGTCAGGGGCTTGATGTGGGCGGCGTCCTGCATCGACGGCGTTCCTTAAGGGACCGACTTTCCATCCCCCACGGTGGAAAGATCAGCGTTACCCGCCTATCTCGCTGTGTTACATGTATGCGTACGCGAAACGACGGCTTGGCCGATAACCTTAGCGAGGACCGATGAACGAACTCCTTCACCTGGTCGCCGACCCGGCCGCCTGGGCCGCGCTGGTGACCCTCGTGATCATGGAAGTGGTTCTGGGGATCGACAATCTGGTCTTCATTTCCATCCTGTCGAACAAGCTGCCGCCCGAGCACCGCACCAAGGTGCGCCGCATCGGCATCTCGCTGGCGCTGATCATGCGCCTCGTCTTGCTGTCGACCATCGCCTTCATCGTCGGCCTGACCGCGCCGGTCTTCGACCTCGGCATTACCGGTCCCGTCGGCGCGCATGGCGAGCCCGGGTTCGAGACCGCCTTCTCGTGGCGCGACCTGATCCTGATCGCCGGCGGCGTGTTCCTGATCTGGAAGGCGACCAAGGAGATCCACCACACCGTCGATCCCGGCGTCAGCGACGACGTGCTGGAAAAGGACAAGGCCACCCAGGTCATCTCCAATGTCGGCGCGGCGATCTTCCAGATCATCCTGCTGGACCTGGTGTTCTCGATCGACTCGATCCTGACCGCCGTGGGCATGACCGATCACCTGCCGATCATGGTGGCCGCGGTGATCATCGCCGTGACCGTGATGCTGCTGGCCGCCGACCCGCTGGCCAACTTCATCAACAACAACCCGACCGTGGTGATGCTGGCCCTGGGCTTCCTCTTGATGATCGGCACCGTGCTGATCGCCGAGGGCTTCGGCGCACACGTGCCCAAGGGCTACATCTATACCGCCATGGCCTTCTCGGCCGGGGTCGAGGCCCTGAACATGATGGCCCGCAAGCGCGGGACGAAGAAGGAGCACTAGCCCCTACTTCCAGCCTCGAGGGCGTGATAGGTCGGCGGCCCCGGCTTATCACGCTCCCAAGGCCCCGATGACCTCGCAGACCTTTACCGACGCCGAGCGCCGCCTGACCCTGACGGCGCTGATGATCGTGTTCCTGCTCAGCGCGCTGGACCAGACCATCGTCTCGACGGCGATGCCGCGCATCATCTCCGAGCTGAACGGCCTCAATCTCTATTCGTGGGTGACCACGGCCTACCTGCTGACCTCGACGGTGATGGTGCCGATCTGGGGCAAGCTGGGCGACATCTTCGGCCGCAAGCCGGTGCTGATCACCGGCATCTCGATCTTTCTCGCGGGCTCGTGGCTGTCGGGTCTAGCGGGCGAGTTCGGGACCATCCTGGGCATGCCGGGCATGGTGCAGCTGATCGTGTTCCGCGCCCTGCAGGGCGTCGGCGGCGGGGCCCTCTTCACCACCGCCTTCGCGATCATCGCCGACCTCTATCCGCCGCGCGAGCGGGGCAAGTTCGCCGGCATCTTCGGCTCGGTGTTCGGCCTGGCCAGCGTGCTGGGCCCGATCATCGGCGGCTATTTCACCGACCACGGCACGGTGCAGATCGGGACCCAGACGGTCGCCGGCTGGCGCTGGGTGTTCTACGTCAACCTGCCGCTCAGCTTGCTGTCGCTGTTCATGGTCATCGTGAAGATGCCCAAGCTGGAACACCGCCGGGCCGGCAAGATCGACTTCCTGGGCGCGGCCCTGCTGATCGCCGCCTTCGTGCCGTTCCTGCTGGCGCTCAGCCTGGGTGGTCACAACTTCGCCTGGGGCTCGCCGCAGAGCCTGGGCCTGTTCGCCCTGGCCGCCGTGTCGCTGGTCGCCTTCGTGATCGCCGAGACCAAGGTGTCGAACCCGATCCTGCCGATGCACCTGTTCCAGAACCGGGTGTTCACCACCGCCAACCTGGCCGGCTTCCTGATCTCCATGGCCTTCATGGGCGTGGTGATGTTCCTGCCGCTGTTCCTGCAGCTGGGTCGCGGCGTGCCCGCCACGGTCAGCGGCATGACCATGTTGCCGCTGATGGGCGGGCTGATCGTCAGCAGCACCATCGCCGGCCAGCTGGTCAGCAAGACCGGCAAGTACAAGCCGTTCATGTTGGGCGGCGCTGTCATCCTGCTGGTGGCGGTGTTCCTGCTGCACGACCTGTCGAAGATCCACAGCCTGCCGCTGCTGTGCGCCCTGCTGGCCTTCGTCGGCCTGGGCCTTGGCCCCGGCCAGAGCCTGTTCAACATCGCCACCCAGAACGCCGTCGACCCGCGCGACATCGGCGTGGCCACCAGCTCCAACCAGTTCTTCCGCCAGATCGGCTCGACCGTCGGCGCGGCCCTGGCCGGCACGATGCTGACCGCCCGCCTGGCCAGCCTGCCCGGCGGCGGCCTGGACCTGGGCAAGCTGGAAGGCATGGCCGTCCAGGCGGCGGCCAAGGGCCAGGCGGCCCACGCCGATCCGGTGCTGCAAGGCGCGCTGATCAACGCCGTCAGCGGCGTGATGGTCGCGGCCCTGTTCGTGATCGCCGCCGGCCTTCTCGTGATCCTGATGATCCCCGCCCTGCCCCTGCGCTCGCACCAGCCGGCGGCGGGGGCTCCGGTGCTGGTGAAGGACGAGCCGACGAACTGACCGCTACAGGAAGCTGTACGGATCCACGTCGATCACCACCCGCACCGAGTTCGGGACCTTGGCCCGCGCGCGCCAGGCAGCCATGAAGCCTTGCAGGTCGACGGTGCGCTCGGCGCGGACCAGGAAGCGCTTGCGGCGACGGCCGCGCACCAAAGCCAGCGGCGCGTCGGCGGGGCCGAACACCTCGACGCCCTCGGCATTGGGGATCACCGCGGCCAGGGCCTGGACGTAGGCCTCCAGCGCCTCGCCGTCGGGGCCCGAGGCGATCACCGCCGCCAGGCGACCGAACGGCGGCAGGCCGGCGTCCTGGCGCATGGCCATCTCGGCCTCGATGAAGGCGTCGCGGTCCTGCGCGGCCAGGGCCTGCATCACCGCGTGCTCGGGCGAGTAGGTCTGCAGCAGCGCCCGGCCCGGCTTCTCGTGCCGCCCGGCGCGGCCGGCGGCCTGGGCCAGCAGTTGGAAGGTCCGCTCACCCGCCCGCAGGTCGCCGCCTCTCAAGGAGAGATCCGCGTCCACCACGCCCACCAAGGTCAGGTTCGGGAAGTTATGACCCTTGGCCGCCGCCTGGGTGGCCACCAGGATGTCGATCTCACCCGCCGCCATGGTCGCGACCAGAGTCTTCGCGGCCTCCGCGTCCATCACCGTGTCGGACGAGAACACCGCGATCCGCGCGTCGGGGAAGATGTGCCGCGCTTCTTCTTCCACGCGCTCGACGCCCGGGCCGATCGACACCAGCGAGTCCTTGGCCCCGCAGTGCGGGCAGGCCTCGGGCTTCTTCATCGAGAAGCCGGTCAGGTGGCAGACGAGCCGGCCGGTATAGCGGTGCTCGACCAGCCAGCTGTCGGTGTCGGGCGACTTCATCTTCTCGCCGCAGGCCTTGCAGAGGACCAGCGGCGCGTAGCCTCGGCGGTTCAGGAACAGCATGGCCTGCTCGCCGCGCTGCAGGGTCACGGCCATGGCCTTGATCAGCGGCGGCGACAGCCAGCGGCCCGGCTCCGGCGGCGTCTGGCGCATGTCCACGAGATCGATGTCGGGCAGCTGCGCCGCGCCGTGACGAGCCGACAGCCGCAGCCAGCGGTAGCGGCCGGCCTGGGCGTTGAACAGACTCTCCAAGGACGGCGTCGCTGAGGCGAGCAGCACGCTCGCCCCCTCGATCTTGGCGCGGGCCACGGCCAAGTCACGCGCCTGGTAGATGAAGCCCTCTTCCTGCTTGAACGAGCTGTCGTGCTCCTCGTCGACCACGATCAGGCGCAGCTTGCGGAACGGCAGGAATAGCGCAGAGCGCGCGCCGACCACGATGCGGGCGTTGCCGCTGGCCACCGCTTCCCAAACCTGCCGGCGACGCGGCGGCGAGACGCCCGAGTGCCACTCGGCCGGTAGAGCGCCGAAACGCTGCTCGAAGCGGGCCAGCACGGCCTGGGTCAGGGCGATCTCGGGCAGCAGCACCAGGATCTGGGCCTCGGGATCCTCCAGCGCCGCGGCGACGGCCTCCAGATAGACCTCGGTCTTGCCCGAGCCGGTGACGCCGTCCAGCAGCGCCGCCTGGAAGCCGCCGGCGTCCAGCATATCCTTCATGACCTCGACGCAGGCGGCCTGGCCGGGGTTCAGCGTGCGGGGCGGCAGGGAGAGGTCGGGCTGCGGCAGGCCGCGCTCGGGCTCCACGAAGTCGACCGCCAGCACGCCCTCGTCGACCAGGCCCTTCACGACGCCGGCCGAGACGCCGGCGGCCGAGGCCAGGGCCGCGCCGGACAGCTTCACGCCCTGCGCGGCGGCCAGCACCTTCAGGCGCGCGGGGGTCATGCGGGCGGGCTGGGTTCCGGTCAGGACCAGCACCTTGTCGGGCTTGGGCGGCGGATGGCGCAGGCCGCGCAGGGCCATGGCCAGCGGCCATCCCGGCAGGTCGACCGAATAGCGCGCCGCCCACTCGACGAAGGCCAAGACGCCCGGCGGCAGCGGCGGGTCGTCCACGCGGCCTTGGATCACCTTCAGCGGCCGGTTGCCCCCGGTCCCGTCGCGCAGTCCGGTGACCACCCCGCGAATCACGCGCGGCCCCAGAGGCACCGCCACATGGTCGCCGATGCTCAGATCGAGTCCATCCGGCTCGGCGTAGTCGAAGGCCTCCGGCAACGGCATCGGCAGCAGAACAGAGGCGATACGGGACATGACGGCATGCTTTTGCCGCCAAACCGTCCCCAGGTCGAGAGGCGCCTCGTGGTCGTCATCAAGCGGACATTAACCGTCTTGCCCGCTTCATCCGGATCGAGTGCTTTTTACCGTGGGGACGACGATGAGCGACGCGACCAACGCCAGCCGGAAACCAGTCGACGCCGACAGCGTCCGCGACTTCCTGCGCGTCCAGCCTGAATTCCTGCGCCACGACGAGGACCTGCTGGGCGAGCTGGGCCTGCGGGTCGACGCGGCCAATGTCGTCGACTTCGGCCCCCGAGCCCTGGCCCGCGCCGCCGCCGCCCACAAGCGCGAGGCCAGCGTCCGCCAGGCGATCGAGGCCAACGCCCGCGCCAACTACTCGGCCCAGGCCCAGACCCACGCCGCGGTCATCGACCTGCTGGACGCCCGCAACCACTCCGATCTCGCCCGCCGCGTCGACGAGATGGCCCGCGGCCGCTTTGGCCTGGCCGCCGGGACCATCGCCCTGGAAGGCCCCACCCGCGTGCCCGCCGGCTGGTACATTCTCGCAGAAGGCCAGGTCGACATGATCCTGGGCGAGGCGCCGATCGCCCGCATGGGCTTCTTCGCCCCCGCCCTGCCCTTGTTCGGCGACGCCGCCGAGACCATCCGCAGCATGGCCCTGGTCCGCATGGCCATCTGGGAGCCGCGCCGCGAGGCCCTGGTCGCCTTCGGCTCGACCGATCCGGAAGGCTTCACCGCCGACATGGGCACCGAGCTGGTCAACTTCCTGGCCCGCGTCGTCGAGCGCACGGCCGAGCGCTGGCCGGTCCTGTGACGCTAGGCGTCAGGTCTGGGCGCCAGGCCTACGCCGCCTGGCTGGACTACCTGACGCTGGAGCGCCGGGCCTCGCCGCGTACGGTGCGGGCCTATGGCGACAACGTCCTGGCCTATCTGAACTTCCTGGAGCGGCATCGCGGCGAGAGCGTCAGCCTGTCGGCCATGGGCGAGATCTCGGCCGCCGACCTGCGCGGCTATCTGGCCTTCCGCCGCCAGGGTGACGACGCCCTGGCCCCGCGCTCGATCAGCCAGGCGCTGTCGTCGATCCGCGCCTTTCACAAATATCTCGACCAACGCCACGGCGTGGCCAACGCCGCCGTCGAGCTCGTACGCGGCCCGCGCCTGAAGATCGGCCTGCCGCGCCCCGTCTCCGAAGACCAGGCCCGCGACCTGATCACCGAAGCTTCGGGCGACACCGAGCGCGATCCCTGGGAGACCGCCCGCGACGAAGCGGTGCTGACCCTGCTGTGGGGTTGCGGCCTGCGGATCAGCGAGGCTCTGTCGCTGACGCACGCCGACGCGCCGCTTGGCGCTGCCATCCGCATCACCGGCAAGGGCGGCAAGACCCGGATCGTGCCGGTGCTGGACGCGGTGCGCGACGCGGTAAACGTCTATCTGGACGAGCTGCCGTTCGTGCTGACCGCCGACGAGCCGCTGTTCCGCGCCAAGCGCGGCGGGCCGCTGTCGCCCCGCCACGTCCAGGGCCTGGTCCAGACCCTGCGCGGGCGCCTTGGCCTCTCCGACCGGGTGACGCCGCACGCCTTCCGCCACGCCTTCGCCACCCATCTGCTGGGCGCGGGCGCGGATCTGCGAGCCATTCAGGACCTGCTGGGCCACGCCTCGCTGTCGACGACCCAGCGCTATACGCAGGTCGACGCCGCCGGCCTGCTCGCGGCCTACGCAGCCGCCCATCCGAAGGCCTGACCGCGACTCACTTCGGGTGCGTCAGGCTGTCGCGGTCGTTCACTCAAGCCTGAGCATTAACCGCGATTTTACGGCGTTCGAGTCTTCTTGCTGTGAAACGTGTGTTTTCGCCGGGCCCTCCCCCGTCGCCCGCGCCGCATGAGGCTGTGATGAAGTTCGACGACCTGAAGATTTCCACCAAGGTGATGGCCCCGGCGATCGCACTCGCCGTCGTCGCGCTAGCCTGCATCGGCGTCGGCGTATGGCAGGTCAAAAGCGTCGAGAAGGCCGCCCAGATTCTGGTCGACCAGCGTGCGCCCAGCGAGCTGAACACCGCCCGCTTCAACCGCCAAGTCTCCACGGTCGGCTACGCCGCCTATCGCACCGTCGCCAACGACGGTACGTCGGAAGCTGCCAAGTCCGGCTCGGCGGACATCGAGAAGGCGTTCGCCCGGGGCAACGACTTCCTCGACAAGGCCGCCAAGGCCGACCCGACCGCGGTCAAGGATCTGAACGGCTTCCGGTCGCGCTTCAAGGCGATCCACGATAACGCCCGCGCCGGCGCGGACATGGGCCTGCAGACCGCCAACGAAGCCGCCGTGATGATGATGGGCGGCATCGACACCGACATCGCCAGCCTGATCAAGGACGTCTCGACCTGGATCGACCACCACAACACTGAAACGCAAGCCATGGTCGACAAGTCCAAGAAGGACGCCTCGACCGGCGCGATCATCCTGCTGCTGTTCGGCCTGATCTCGGCCGGCGCGGCCATGCTGTACGCCATGTGGGTCGGTTCGGCCAAGATCGCCAAGCCGCTGATCAACCTGTCCAAGACCATGGAAGTCCTGGCCCAGGGCAGCGTCGACGTCGACGTGCAGGGCGCCGAGCGCAAGGACGAGGTCGGAGCCATGGCCCGCTCGGTCCAGGTGTTCAAGGACAACGCCCTGGCCCTGCGCACCGCCGAAGCCGCCCAGCTGCGCGCCAGCGCCGAGACGGAAGCCGAGCGCCGCCGCAACCAGGACATCGCCGACGCCGCCGCCAAGGAGCAGGCCTTCGTCATGGAAGCCATCGCCGGGGGCCTCGCCCGCCTGTCGGACGGCGACCTGACCTACCGCCTCGAGCAGGAGTTCCCGGACGCCTACAAGCGCCTGCGCATGGACTTCAACGGCGCCATCGGCCAGCTGGAAGACGCCATGGGCACCATCGTCCACGCCGCCAACAGCATCGGCGCAGGCTCGGACGAGATCGCCTCGGCCGCCGACGACCTGTCGCGCCGCAGCGAGCAACAGGCCGCCAGCCTGGAAGAAACCGCAGCCGCCCTCGACGAGATCACCGCCACCGTGCGTCGCTCGTCGGCCGGCGCCCAGGAAGCCTCGAAGGTGGTCGGCTCGACCCGTTCGGACGCCGAACGCTCCAGCGTCGTGGTCCGCAACGCCGTCGAGGCCATGAACCAGATCGAGAAGTCGTCGCAGTCGATCAGCCAGATCATCGGCGTGATCGACGAGATCGCCTTCCAGACCAACCTGCTGGCCCTGAACGCCGGCGTCGAAGCCGCCCGTGCGGGTGAAGCCGGTCGCGGCTTTGCGGTCGTCGCCCAGGAAGTTCGCGCACTGGCCCAACGCTCGGCCGACGCCGCCAAGGAGATCAAGACCCTGATCTCGACCTCGTCGCAGCAGGTCAACCAAGGCGTCTCGATGGTCGGCCAGACCGGCGACGCCCTGCAGGCCATCGTCGGCAAGGTCAGCGAGATCGACGCCCTGGTGTCGGAGATCGCCGCCTCGGGCCAGGAGCAGGCCACCGGCCTCAACCAGGTCAACGCCGCCGTCAACCAGATGGACCAGACCGTCCAGCAGAACGCCGCCATGGTCGAGCAGTCGACCGCCGCCTCGCACGCCCTGAAGGG
>JAEXJH010000488.1 GCA_023445955.1 Pseudomonadota bacterium | reverse complement strand
GAGCGATCCGGGCGGGCTTTTCGCTTACTGGCTGATGCTCTTCCAGAGCGTGGCGGCCGCCGCGACGAACACCTCCGCCGCCTGGCCCTTGGGCTCGGAGATCACCGCGGGGACGCCCTCGTCGCCGCCGATGCGGACGGCGATCTCGATCGGCACGCGGCCCAGCAGCGGCACGCCCAGGCGCTCGGCCTCGGCCACGCCGCCGCCCTCGCCGAAGATCGGGATCGGCGCGCCGGTCGAGGGATCGGGGAAGAAGGCCATGTTCTCGACCAGCCCCAGGATCGGGGTGGCGGTCTTCTGGAACATCGAGGCCGCGCGGCGGGCGTCGATCAGGGCGATCTCCTGGGGCGTGCTGACCAGGACGACGCCGTCGATCCGCAGCTTCTGAACCAGCGTCAGCTGCACGTCGCCGGTGCCGGGCGGCAGGTCGACGACCAGCACGTCCAGCGGCGCGGCTTCCGAGCCCCAGGCCACATCGTGGATCATCTGGCGGACGGCCGACGAGGCCATCGGGCCGCGCCAGATCATCGCCTTGCCCTCGTCGACGATGAAGCCGATCGACATCAGCTTGACGCCGTGGGCTTCCAGCGGCTGCAGCTTCTCGTTCTCGAACAGCGGATCGCCGTCGACGCCCATCATCTTGGGGGCCGAAGGGCCATAGATGTCGGCGTCCAGCAGGCCAACGCGCAGGCCCATCCTGGCGAAGGCCACCGCCAGATTGGTCGAGACGGTGGACTTGCCCACCCCGCCCTTGCCCGAGGCCACGGCGATGACGTGGCGGACGTGGGCGGGCTTCTCGGCCTCAGGCGGCGGGGCCATGCGGGCTTGCGGATCTTCGGTGATCTTGGCGCCCTTGCGCACCCGGGTCGCGCCCTCGGCGGCCTGGGCGGTCAGCACGACCTGGGCCTGCTCGACGCCGGGCAGGGCGGCCAGCGCCTTCTCGGCGGCGTCGCGGATCGGGGCGTAGGATGCGGCCTGGCTAGCCGGAACTTCCAGCATGAAGCCGGCGCGGCCGTTGCGGACCACCAGGCCCTGCACCAGGCCGGCCGTCACCAGCCCCTGCCCGCTCGCCGGGTCGGCGATGCGGTCCAGCGCCACGCGGGCGTCGTCGAGGGTAGCGGTCACGGGCGAGGCCTCCAGTTGGGAGGGCCTCATATCCGCGTGACCGCCTGCTTTTACAAGTCCGTCAGAGCCCTAGCGCTCGACGATGTCCTTCTGCTGCGGGGCCAGCTTGGCCAGCACCTTGTTCTGCATCGCGAACGGGACCTTCTCCTGGTCCATGGCGAACTGCAGGTTCTCGATCAGGGCGTTCATGTCGCGATTGGTCGTGCCCTGGTCCTTGTGGGTCTCTTTCATGTCACGGCCGGTGTAGTCGCAGCCGCCGCCCAGGATGTAGCAGAACTGCTCCTTGAGGGTCCGCTTCAGACGCACCTTGTCGGCGGCCGCGAAGAAGTCCTTGATCCGGGGGTCGGCGAAATTGCGCTCGACGAAGGTCTCGACGATGCGGTCGATCCCATCCTTGCCATGGAAGGCCTCGAACACCTTGGTGTCGGCCATCGGCGTCGCGCCGGCGTTGGCGTTCGACTGCTTGTACGCGTCGACGGGCTTTTCGCCAGCCGGCGTGGCGTCCTGGGCGAAGGCCGAACCGGCCAGGGTGAGAGCCGCGAAGGCGGCGAGCACGAAGGTCTTTTTCATCGGCGCGATCCCCTTAGAAGCCGGCTTGCAGCGACAGGTAGACCCCACGCTGGTTCTTGAAGGTGGCGATGTCGCCCAGGTCCACATAGGCGGCGGTGACCGACAAATTCTTGTTGATCGCATAGGCCGCGAACAGGTCCTTCCAGTCGTCTTCCTTGGCGAAGGCCAGGTTGCTGGGCTTGGTGCGGTACTCGGCCCCGATCACCAGGCGCTTGCTGATCAGATAGCCGGCCGAGCCCTCGAACTGGGGCTTGTAGCCGCCGTTGACGCCGCCGAAGCCCAGGAGGCCGGTCTGGTTGGCCTTGGTCATCCGCACCGTGCCGTTCAGCACCAGCGACTGGTTCAGCAACACCTTGGTGGCGGCGACATAGTAATCGACGCCCTTGTCGTCCTTGGCGCCGACGGCGCGGACGATGGCGTCCTGGTTGTTGTCCTTGTACTGCGCCCCGACGCTGACCTGCGGGACCCAGCTGTCTTGAGTATAGACCGCGTCGCCCAGCACGCGGACCTTGGCGCCCAGCACCGTCTGCTTGAAGGTGAAGCCCTTGCCGAGGCCGAGCTTCGCGCCCGTCGCGCCGGTGTCGAACTCCTGGCGCGTGGCCGACAGCTCGACGCGATCGTGCCAGCCGACGGCGCCGCCGAACGCCCGCAGCTTGTAGTCCTTGACGTCGACATAGGTCCCGTGGACCTCACCGCCGACGCCGTGATTGGTCTCGTCGCCGGCGATCACGGCCCAGGTCGACAGACCCCCGCCCGCGCCGCCTTCCAGCGCGCTGACCCCGTGGGTGAGCTTCAGCTTGCCGCCGGTCTCGATCGGCCCCGCCACGGCGGTCGTCGCCAGGCCGCAAGCCACTACGGCTCCGGCCGCAGCCAGCATCTTCAGTCGCGTCATAGCCCCCTCCAGACCGGAGACGGCTGGCGCCTCGGCGCGCGGACGTTGCCTGGCAAAGCTTTTACGGATGGTTTCGAAGTAGTTCCAAAACCCAGATCTGGTTTCGGGCGGAGTGTCGCACCCCAGCTTGGGCGTTAACGCGCATTTCACGCCGAAGAGGATAGGAGAAGTCTGATGAGATACGCCGCTCTACTTCTGATGGCTG
Organism: Pseudomonadota bacterium; assembly: GCA_023445955.1. Taxonomy (GTDB): domain Bacteria; phylum Pseudomonadota; class Alphaproteobacteria; order Caulobacterales; family Caulobacteraceae; genus Caulobacter. Next base: position 1,481 of record JAEXJH010000488.1, on the reverse strand, counting down.
CACTCTGGGCCGGACCGGCTCTAGCGGGTGATTTCACCGTCACCGTGCGCGGGTCCGACGGCAAGCCTGTGCCCGACGCCGTGGTCATGGTCTATCCGAACGGCCAGCCGACCAAGGGACCCATCAAGTTCCCCTGGGCCTATCGCGTGGCGCAGCAGAACATCCAGTTCAACCCGTTCATGCTGGTGGTGCCGGTCGGCGCCGACGTGGCCTTCCCGAACCTCGATAAGGTCCGCCACCACGTCTATTCGTTCTCGGCCGGCAACAAGTTCGAGATCAAGCTGTACGGCCACGAAGAGAACCGCACCGCCAAGATGAGCACGGTCGGCGTGGCCGCCATCGGCTGCAACATCCACGACCAGATGGTCGGCTTCATCCGCGTGGTCGACACCCAGTACGCCGGCAAGACCGACGCCAACGGCGTGGTGACCATCCAGGACGTCCCGGCCGGCGCGATCAAGGCCAGCGTCTGGCACCCGTACATGCGGGCCATGAAGAACGAGAAGCCCCTGACGACGACCAGCGTCGGCGGCGGCGCCGCCCGCGAGCAGGTCACGATCGACCTTCGCGCTCCGGCCGGACACTAGGCCGCCCGGATGTTCCAGCGCCTGCAGACCAAGCTGACCGTCCTCTACGCCGGGCTCTTCGCCCTGGCGCTGAGCGTCGTGGCGGTGACGGTCTATGTGGCGATCGCCAGCAACGCCCAGCGTGCGGTGCGGCAGGAACTGGCCGCGTCCGGCACGGTGTTCGACCGCGTCTGGGCGCTGCGCACCCAGCGCCTGCACGACGGCGCCGAGCTGCTGTCGCGCGACTTCGGCTTCCGCGCCGCCGTCGCCACCCATGACCGTCCGACCGTCGAGTCGGCCGTCGCCAACCTGCGCCAGCGCCTGGGTCTCGACCTGGCCTTCACCGTCGGCGTCGACGGCGACGTGGTCGGCATGGATCCGGCTCGCCTGAACCTCGAGAAGCTGTGGAGCGCGCTGGACGCCGAGGACGGCGCCCAGGGTGTCTTCACCATCGACGGCAAGCCCTATCAGCTGATCTCGGCCCCCATCCTCTCGCCCACGCTGACGGGCTGGATCGTCTTCGCCGCCCGGCTGGACGAGCCGGAAATGCGCGGCCTGGAGAAACTGTCGGCCATCGGCCTGGACGCCCAGGTCTTCGACCAGCGTGGCGACCAGTGGGTCTCGGCCGACACCGGTCCCGCCAACAAGTCGCTGGCGGACTTTGTCGGCAAGGCCATGCACGACAAGCTGCGCGAGCCGACCCTCCTGCGCGGCGGCGCGGACAGCCTGGTGCTGGTCAAGCCGATCAAGGCCCTGGACAAGGCCAGCGGCGCGGCCCTGGTGCTGCGCTATCCGATGGCCCTGGCCATGGCGCCCTATCAGCCCCTGATGGCCGCCGTGATCATCGCCGGCCTGTTGGGCGCGGCCCTGGTCGCCGCCGCCAGCTGGGCGCTGTCGCGCGGCCTGGCCAGGCCG
>JAEXJH010000487.1 GCA_023445955.1 Pseudomonadota bacterium | reverse complement strand
CCCTCAGTCGCTCCGCGACAGCTCCCCCAGAGGGGGAGCAGAAAGCAGCCGCTCCATGGCCTCGACCACTTCCGGCTCGGGCGCATTGTCCAGAAGCCAAGCCCGCTCCTCCGGCTCGCGCTCGGCCCGCATCATCGACGCCAGCCAGCTGGCGCCCGTCTCCCGCAGAACCATCGTCGTCTCCTCGCGATGATGCTTCTGAGAATGAATTGCAATTATGACTCTCGCAAGGCCTATCGCGGTGACGGGGCCCAGGATCCGATGCGGCAAGGCGACTCTGGAAACGCCGGCCCGCTTGATTGCCTGCGTCAAGTAGACCGGAAATTATTTCCTTGATTTTCGAGGAAAAATCGTCAAATATTTCGCATCGAATTCGCTGCCGCTCGGCCTGCTATTCCTTGCTCCCGTGAGTGGAGCGCCGGACGCGCCTTCCGAACTTCCAACGAAATTTGATCGTCGAACGGGGCGTTCCCGGGCGGCGAACACATGACTACAAGGATACTCATCATGGCTACGGGCACCGTGAAGTGGTTCAACTCCACCAAGGGCTTTGGCTTCATCCAGCCGGACAACGGCGGCGCGGACATCTTCGTCCACATCTCGGCCGTTGAGCGTGCGGGCCTCGGCTCGCTGAACGAAGGTCAGAAGATCTCGTTCGAGCCGGAAGTCGACCGCCGCAGCGGCAAGACCTCGGCCGGCCAACTGCAAGCGGTCTAAGCGACCCTCGCAGTCGGACCCACGGGTTCAACGGAACAGGCCAGCGCTCGCGCTGGCCTGTTTTCGTTTGGGCCTGCTTTCGTTTGGGGAAGGTTCTAGGCCGCCGCCGGCTGCGGCTTGCGGCGAACGGCGGGGGCGGTCCAGCCCAGGGCGACCACGCCCGCGCCGATCGCTAGGCCCAAGGCCAGCATCAGCGCCAGGGGCGGGGCGGCCAGCGCGCCGAACGCCGTACGCGCGGGATCGCCGGCCGGGACGACCTCGAAGGCGACGATCTGGACCAGGACGACGCCCAGCGACACCAGCCAGGGCTGGCCATGCCGCGGGTCGCGCCGCCAGAGCCACAGCGCGATCAGGCCCGCGACGGCGTTGGCCAGCTGCACGCCCAGGCCAAAGACCGGAAAGTCCTGCGGCCCGTGAATGGTCATGCCAGGAACGGTCTGGTTGAACACCCGGCCCAGCACCGGACTGACCAGGGGCAGGGCGGTCGACAGCATGTAGCCGGCGTGCAGGCGCACGGTGCGGCGATGGCGCAGCGCCATGGCGGTCGCGTACAGCACGGCGCTGAACGCCAGCACGTCCAGCACGCCCAGCTTGACGCCCCACAGGGCGTAGAACGGATTGCCGCCGATCGTGCCGGCCGCCATCGAATGGATGACGCCCGCCGCGCCGGCCGCGAACAGGGGCGTGGCGACGAAGGTCGCGCGGCCCGTCAGGCGATGGATCGCCATCTGTCCGCGATGCGGCGTCCAGCTCTGGGCCAGCAGCAACAGCATCCAAAGCGTCGCGGTGACGCCGTGGATGTGAAATCCGAGCGGCGAGACGGCCAGGATGCTGAAATAGCTGCGCCAGAAGGCGAAGGCGGTCGCGGCGAGCAGCGCCAGGATGAACAGCCAAGCGTGGCGATACGGCATGCTTCCCCCAGAGGCATGAGACGCTCGACTATGACCGCTGCGCCGGTGGAGTCCATCGGCGAACGTTGATTTTCCAGTGCGACGAAGCTTTGGGCGAAGCCTGCCTTCCGGGTGACTTGACGGCGGCGCCGCGACGGGGCTTTTGCCCTGGCATGGTCAGGCTTTTCGCCATCCTCTTCGCCGCCCTGACGCTCGCCGCCTGCGGGTCGCTGCCGCGCGACACCTTCACGGCCACCGACCTTGCGGGCGAGGCGCCGCAGGGGATGAACGACATCCGCTTCAACGCCAGCGACGCGACGGCCGGCATCAAGTTCGCCGAGGCCGCCCGCACCCGCCGCGCCCACCAGAAGACCTTCGACGTGCTGGCCATTTCGGGCGGCGGCTCGAACGGGGCCTATGGCGCGGGGATCCTGGTCGGCTGGACCAAGACCGGTCAGCGGCCCGAGTTCGACATCGTCACCGGCGTCTCGACGGGCGCCCTGACCGCGCCGTTCGCCTTCCTGGGTCCCGACTGGGACCGTCGCCTGACCGAGGCCTATACCAGCCCGGCCGCCGCCAAGATCCTGGACCGGCGCGGCATCGACCTGCTGTTCCGGCCCGGCTTCTACGACACCAAGGCGCTGCGGGCGCTGGTCGACAAGTATGTCGATCCGCCGCTGCTGTATGCGATCGCCATGGAGCACGCCAAAGGCCGGCGCCTGTTGATCGCCACCACCAACCTGGACACCGAGGAGACGGTGATCTGGGACATGGGCGCCATCGCCGCGCGCGGCGACGAGGCGTCGCTGAAGCTGTTCCAGGACGTGCTGGTGGCCTCGTCCAGCATCCCCGGCGTCTTCCCGCCGACCTTGATCGAGGTGCAAGGCAAGGGCCGTCAGCTGTCGGAGATGCATGTCGACGGCAGCGTGACGATCCCGTTCTTCGTGGCCCCGGAATCGCTCCTGCTCTGGACCGCGCCCAAGGTCGGCGAGGCGCGGCCGGGGCATGTGCGGGTGATCGTCAATGGCAAGATCGGCGGCGCGTTCGGCTTCACCCGGGGCGGCACCCTGTCGGTGATGGGCCGCTCCTGGCTGACCATGAGCAAGGCCCTGATGCGCACCCACCTGACCGCCAGCGCCGCCTTCGCCCGGCGTAATGGCGGCAGCCTGGTCTATGCGGCCATTCCCGACGAGACGCTGGTCGACACCTCGGGCCTGGACTTCAGCGCCGACACCCGCCTGACCCTGTTCGAGCTGGGCCGGCGCCGGGCCGAGATGGACGTCGCCTGGACCGAGCCGGCGATCCCCGAAGCCGCGCCGCCGGTTGTTCCCGCACCCGCTACTGGGCTGGCGGCCACCCCGGGGGCGGGGCGCCGGTGAAGTCGGCCATCTGGGCGGCCAGGGCCTTCTTGAAGCTCGGACGGCTGGTGCAGCGCTCCAGATAGGCCGCCAGGGCCGGATACTCGGCCAGCATCGCTTCAGGCACGCTGCGCAGCACGTCGGTCATCAGGATGTCGGCGGCCGTGAAGGCCTGGCTGTCCAGATAGGGTTTGTCGCCCAGGCGCGCGGCCAGCTGGCCCAGCCGCTCACGCACCCAGCCTTCGACGCGCGGTCGGTGGCCCTCGGTCCAGGCCTGGCCGGCGCAGAAGACGTTGAGCTCGGCCAGCATGGCGACCGGGGTCTCCAGGGTGTTCAGCGCGCAGAACATCCAGGTCTGCACTCGCGCCCGCCCGGCCGGATCGCGCGGCATCAGGGCCTCGTGCTGCTCGGCGATGTGCAGCACGATCGCGCCGCTCTCGAACATCTCGACCTCGCCGTCGGCATAGGCCGGCACCTGGCCGAACGGCTGCCAGGCGCGATAGGCGGTCTTGTCCTCCAGATGGATCATCTTGGCGTCGTAGGTCTCGCCGACCTCCTCCAGGGCCCAGCGCACTCGCAGATCGCGGACATAGCCGCGAGCGACCTCGGGAACCCAGGCATAGGCGGAGACGGTGGCGGTCTGGGCAGCGGTCATTGGACGGTCTCCAGATAGGCGGTGAGCTTGTCGAGCAGGCTGTTCCAGCCGCCGGTGTGGCTGTCGCGCGCCTCGAGGGTCTTGAACGGCGCCTGGTGGAAGCGCAGCAAGGTGCGGCCGCTGGCCAGCCCCAGGAAGGTCACCGTGACCAGGTTGTCGACGTCCCAGGCGCCGTCGTCCCACCTGAACGTCATGACGATGCGTTCGTTCGGGACGATCTCCTGATAGACGCCCGACTTCCAGACCTCGCGGCCCTCCGCGCTCTTCATGCCATAGCGATAGGCCCCGCCGACGCGGAAATCCTGCTCGACGCCGATCGGCTCGAAGGTCTTGGGACCCCACCACTTCATCAGGTGCTCGGGCTTGGTCCAGACGCGATAGACCAGCTCGGGCGGGGCCTGGAAGATGCGCTCGATCAGGAGTTCGTCGTCCTGCAGTACGGCGATGTCGGTCATGGCTTGGTCTCCTCGGCCTGGAGTTCGGCCAGGTAGTCGGCCATGCGGTCGAAACTGGCGTCCCAGAAGCGGCGGTAGTGGTCGATCCAGCCATAGGCGCGCTTCAGCGCCTCGGGCTCCAGCTTGCAGGGGCGGGCCTGGGCCTCGCGCGAGCGGCTGATCAGGCCGGCGTTCTCCAGCACCTTCAGATGGCGCGAGACGGCGGGCAGGCTGATGGCGAACGGCTCGGCCAGCTGGTTGACCGTGGCCTCGCCGGACGCCAGCCGGGCCAGGATGGCGCGGCGGGTCGGATCGGCGAGGGCGGCGAAGGTGGCGGTGAGGGGATCGGTCATATATTTAACGTATCAGCTAATTAACGTGATCGTTAAATAAAGGGCGCGCGTCTGTCAACCGGCGTTCGGCGAGGTGCATAAAAGAAGGGAGGCCGGACAAGCCGGGCCTCCCTTGATCCCGTCCACGACGACGAGGTGGAGTATGTTCTAGCCCTAGAGCGTGATGGTGTCGCCCGAGATGGCGGCGTGCGACAGGTCCGTCACACCCACCAGCTTGATCACGTAGTCCCCGGCGCTGAATCCCCCGAAGTTGTGGTCGATCAAGATGTAAGCGTCGCCGCCGGAGACGAACCACTTCACGATCGGCGTCGTCGAGCCGTCGCCGACGGTTTCATAGAAAACGGCGTCAGTGGGGTCGCTGTAGCTGGAGACGTCCGTGGCGGCGCCAAAGCTCGTGACGCCCAGGGCGTAGCCGACCTGGATCTTGTCGCCGGCGCCCATGCCCGTGATGGCCGCCCATTGGGTTCTGTCCGGGTTGGCGGACGTGAAGACGATCGTGTCGAGCCCCGATCCGACGTCGACCGCGCTCCGCGCGGAGGGGATGTAGAGGGTGTCCGCGCCGGAGCCGCCCTGGATGTTGACGGAGCCAAGGGCGCTCTCGGCGTGCAGCGTGTTGGTCCCGTTGCCCAGATCGACGTTCACGTTGTTGGCGTCAGTCGTGATGTCATCGGCCCCCGAGCCGCCCGTATAGGAAAAGCTGTGGGTGACGCTCGACGCGTCGATGGTGTTGCCGCCGGTCGCCGAGCCCTTGAGGAAAAGGGTCCCCGTGCTGCTGGAGAAGCCGGTTGTCCACGAGAACGCACCCGTCAGGCCGCTGGCGTCGACCTGGTTCAGGCTCGTGCCGGCGGCCGTCAGCGCCAGGCCGCCGCTGCCGGTGATCGTGAGGGTCCCGAGATCGTTGGCGAGCCAGGTCAGATGCTCGACATGGCCGGCCGCGGGGGCGCCGTCGGTGACGGTGATCTTGGCGGTCTGGATGCCCGACGTCGCGATCTTGCCGAACTGCAGCTGGGCGCCGGCGGTGTCGACCAGGGAGACGTTGAGCATGTCGGTGGGGAACTGGAAGGCGCTGCCGCTCACGACGTAGCCGCCCGTTCCCCCCGTGCCGTCCAGCACCAAGGTGTCGCCGGCCGCCAGGCCGTTCAGCGTCAGGCCGTCGCCGCCGCTGGTGGTGACATGGTGGTAGTGGCCCAGCTGGGCCAGGTCGATCGTCTGGTTGCTGGGCGCGGTCAGGATCAGCCGCTCGAAGCCGGTGACCTTGGTGGCGAAGACGCCCGAGACCGAGGCCGTCGCGGCGTCGGTGGCCGACATGGCCAGGACGTCGGCGGTCCCGCCGCCGCCATTGACCGTCACGCCGCTTCCGAAGGTCACGCCGTTGGCGAAGTAGAGGGTGTCGTTACCACCGCCCATGGCGATGGACTTGTTGATGATCCCCGAGTGCAGCACCAGCGTGTCGGCGCCCGAGCCGCCGGTGAAGGCCGCTGTGGCCGCGTCGATAGTCAGGGTGTTGGCGCCGCTGGTCCCGCTGGCGTCGATCGCGGTGACGTTGGCGTAGAGGCCGAAGTCGGCGTCGAGGGCGGCCGAACCGGTGAGGGTGACCGTCTGCAGAACGTTCAGACCGCCCGCGAGGTCCAGGGTTAGCTTGCTGGCGCCGCCGATGCTCAGCGCCGTGACGGCGGCGAAGTTCATATAGGCCAGGTGCGACGCCTGGGCCCCCAGGGTGAGGTTCAGCGTCGTGTAGACGCCATCCTCGTCGAATCTGACGCCGTTCGCGCCGTCCGCCACGTCGTTCAGGGTCAGGTTCAGGGTCGTGGCCGCCCCGGCGGTCAGGCCCCCCGCGTTGTTGGAGAT